>CBHYLO010000481.1:0-4016 GCA_966128675.1 uncultured bacterium
CGCCGCCACGCGGAGCGATCCGTCTCATCCGCTCGATCCGGAGCATCCGTAGTCCAAAGAGTGGTTGGTGCATGCGGGGCGCGAGGTCGGCGGCCGATGGCACCGAAACGGCGCAGCACGCAACACGCAGCCGCCTCAGAGCGGCGCCCCGAGTCGCAGCACCATCGCCCGCCCCGGCGCGTCCGCGAAGCCCTTGTAGCGGCTCATGAAGCTGCGGTAGCGCACGTCGAGCGCGTTGCGCAGCGTCAGGTCGACCGTGAGCGGGCCGCGCGGCAGCATCCGCATCGCGCCGGCGCCGAGCGTCGTGATCGTGTAGCCCGGCGGCGCGAGGTCGCGCGGATCGATGCGCGACTGGCGCGCGTTCGTCTCCGCCGACGCGGTGGCGTACAGGCCGCGCAGGCCGCGCCACGCGCGCTCGCGCTCCACGCGCAGCCCGTACACCAGGCGCGGCGGCGGGATGAACGTGAGCGGCACGCCGGCCGTCGCGTTCTCGCCGCGCACCCAGTCGCCGGACAGCTGCAGCGTGAGGAAGGAGAGCGGGCGGTAGGCCGCGCGCCCCTCGACGCCCACCAGGCGCGCGTCGCCCTGCACCACCTGCAGCGAGTCGAACAGCCCGCGTCCCGCCCCGAACGGCCGCAGGTAGATGTAGTCCTGCACGCGGTTCACGTAGCCCGTCGCCTCGGCCGTCAGCGCGGAGGCGTTGACGCGCACGCCCAGCTCCGTGTTGAGCGACGTCTCGACGTCGAGGTCCGGCTGGCCGCGCTCGAACGCGCGCGTGCCCTCGTGGAAGCCGTTGGCCCACAGGTCGGGCGCGGCCGGCGCGCGGAAGCCGCGCGCGACGTTCGCCACCAGCGCGACGGGTCCCGAGAGGCGGTACAGCACGCCCGCGCTCCCGGTCACCGCGGGGAAGGCGCGTCGCTGCGCGGGCACGCCGATGCTCGCGTCGCCGTCCGTCGCCAGCGTGCGGTGGTCGAAGCGCGCGCCGAACGTCGCGCGCCATCTCCCGCGCTCCGCCTGCTCGAACGCGTAGACGGCCGCAGTGCGCGAGTCGCTCCCCGGGATCAGCGTCCGGCTGCCGCGGTTCTGGAAGCGGCTCGTCATCCCCGACACGCCGAGCGTGCCCGAGAAGGGACCGACCGGCGCGTGGTGCAGGTGCGCGAACGCCGTCCAGTTGCGCACGAACAGCCCGAGGTCCGGCGTGGTCGCCGCCGCGCCCGCGAACTCCCGCCGCAGGTTCTGCTCGTACCCCGCGTTCGCCTGCAGGCGCGCACGGCCCAGCGGCAGCGTCGCCTCGACGGTCGCGCGGTGCGTGCCGATGCGCTGGAAGCCCGTGTAGCCCGGGCTCGTCGCCGGGTCGTCGAAGATCTCGATGCGCTCGTCGCGGCCCGCGTAGCGCGCGGTCACGGTGCCGCGCACGCCGCGCCACCCGAGCGCGCCCTCCGTGGCGACGGCACGGTTGTCGGTGTTGGCGAGCGGCCCGCCCGGCGTGCGCATCTCGCCGCTGCTGCGCGCGGTGAGCGCCGCCCGCGCGCCCAGGCCGCCGCGCGCGCCCTCGACGCCCAGCGTGCCGTCGGTGCCGCGCACGTTGTGGTTGTAGAGCGTGCTCGCGCGCCCGCGCACGAACGCGTCGCCGTCGAGCGCGTCGGGCACCGGCGGCGCGATCACGTTCACCACGCCGCCCAGCGCGTCCGATCCGTACAGCACGCTCGACGGCCCCTTGATGACCTCCACCCGCTCGGCCGTCGCGGTCTCGACGTTGGGGGAGTGGTCGTGTCCCCACGCCTGCGTCTCGCTGCGCTGCCCGTTGTCGAGCGTCACGACGCGGTAGTGCGTCATGCCGCGGATGACGGGCTTCCCGATGCCGGTCGTCATCGAGAGGCTGCGGACGCCGGGGACCTGCTCCAGCGTCTCGCCGAGCGCGGCGCCCTGCGCCGTGCGCAGCTCGGCCCCCTCCATGACCGCGGTCGGCTGCGGCGAGTCCTGCGCGCGCGTGGCGTCGGTGGTCGCGGTCACCTGCACCGCGGCCAGCTGGACGCGCGCGGCGCGCAGCACGACGTCCACCTCCCGCCCATCGCCGGGGACCGCGACGCGCCGGGTCTCCGGCGCGTGCCCCAGGCGCGAGACGCTCAGCGTGTAGCGCCCCGGCGCGACGGCCGAGAAGCGCCAGCGGCCGTCGGCGGCGGTGACGCGGGTGCGGCCCAGCTCCACGAGGCGGACGCGCACGTCGGCGAGCGGGACGCCGGCGCTGTCGACGACGCGGCCCGCGACGCCGGCCGGCGGCTGCGCGCGTGCGGGCGCGCCGAGCGCCGCGACGAGCACCGCGGCGGCGAGCGCGAACGATGGGACGGTCATGGGCGGACGGGCACGAGGCCGGGCAGCGGCGCCGAAGACGGATGTTCGTCTCGACGCTCGGGATAGTTAGTCGCAGCTAACTTATGGGCGACCGACGGACGACGGAAGGGTCGGGCGCCGGGCGGCACGCGCTTGTCTCGCTGCGGCCGGGCCCGCACCTTCAGCGCGCGCGACCACCCTTCCCGCCCCGGTCCTCTCGATGCTCCTGCGACGTCCCGGCCGCCTCGCGGCGGCCGCCCTGCTGGCGCTCCCCCTCGCGCTGGCGACCCGTCCCGCCCCGCTCGCCGCGCAGCCGCCCATCGGCGCCGCCCTGCGCGACTCGCTGCGCGACGACCGCGCCTTCGCCTTCGAGGCGCGCGGCCCCTACCGCCCCGCGGTCCCCCGCCCCGAGGCGCTCCTCGGCTTCCGCCTGGGCGACCGGAACACGCAGTACGCGGAGCAGGAGCGCGTGCTGCTCGCCATCGCCGCGGCGGCGCCCGACCGGGTGCGCGTGGAGGAGATCGGGGCGACGCACGAGGGGCGGCGGATGCGCCTGTTCGTCGTGTCGAGCCCGGAGAACATCGCGCGGCTCGACGAGATCCGGCGCGACCTGGACCGCATCGCCGACCCGCGCGCCAGCGGCGCCGCGGAGCTCGACGCGCTGGCGGCGCGCACGCCCGCCGTCGTGTGGATCAGCGAGAGCGTGCACGGCAACGAGTCGCCCGGCTTCGAGAGCGGGATGCAGCTGCTCTACCAGCTGGCGGCCAGCGACGAGCCGGCGACGGTCGCCGCGCTGCGCAGCGCGATCGTCGTGCTGAACCCGAGCTCCAACCCCGACGGCCACGAGCGCTTCAGCGTCTGGTACAACTCGGTGGCGCGCCGCGACCCGGCCAACCAGAGCTTCGAGCACGACGAGCCCTGGTCGATCCAGGGGCGGTTCAACCACTACCGGTTCGACATGAACCGCGACGTCATCGCCAGCACGCAGCCCGAGGTGCAGGCGATCATGCGCGGCATGCTGCGCTGGCATCCGCAGGTCGCGGTCGACCAGCACGGGCAGGTGAGCACGTACTTCTTCCCGCCCGCCGCGCGCCCGGTGAACGAGCACATCGGCGCCGAGTCGGAGAAGTGGCTGACGCGCATCGGCCGCGCGAACGCGGCGGCGTTCGACCGCTACGGCTGGCAGTACTACGTGCGCTCGTACTTCGACCTCTACTACCCCGGCTACTGGGACACCTGGCCGTCGCTCACCGGCGCGACGGGCATGACGTACGAGACCGACGGCGGCGGGTGGAAGGGGATCCTCTGGGAGCGCGAGGACGGCTCGAAGCTCTCGTTCCGCGACGGCATCGCGAAGCACTGGGTGTCGGCGATGGCGACCATCGAGGCGACGGCGGCCGGCGCGCGCGAGCGCGTCGCCGACTACCTCGCCTTCCGGCGCCGCGCGGTGGACGAGGGACGCACGGGGCGCGTGCGGCGCTACGCCTTCGCGTCGGAGCGCGATCCGCTGCGCGCCGCCGAGCTGGCGGCCGCGCTGCTGCGCGCGGGGATCGAGGTGCGGCGCGCCGACGCGCCGTTCCAGAGCGCGCGCGCGCACGCCTACGGGCAGGGGACGGCGGCGGGCGACGCGGCGGCGGCGCGCCGCTTTGCGGCCGGCACGTACGTCGTCGACCTCGCGCAGCCGC
>CBHYLO010000482.1:0-4012 GCA_966128675.1 uncultured bacterium
CGCCTCGTCCCGCGCGCCGCGCTGCTCGGCGCGTCGCTCCTCGCCGCCGCGCGCCTCGCGGCGCAGACGCCGGCCGGCCCGTCACCCGCACCGGCGCGCCCCGCGGCCGCCGCGGGCCCGGCGATCCCCGCGGTGGCGCCGGTCGTGACGCTCGAGAACGGGCTGCAGGTGCTCGTCGTCGAGAACCACTCCGTGCCGCTGGCGACCGCGAAGCTCGTGGTGCGCGCGGGCGCCATGACGCAGCGCGACGACGAGCAGGGCGTGCCGCACCTGTTCGAGCACATGCTCTTCAAGGGGTACCGCGGCCCGGGCGACCGCCCGTTCGGCTACGAGGCGGCGGACCTGAAGGCCGGCTACAACGGCACGACGGGCGAGGAGCTGGTCACGTACTACCTGACCCTGCCGTCGGCGGGCGTGGAGGACGGCGTGCGCGTGCTCGCGGGCCTCGTGCGCGAGCCGCGCTTCACGGCGGAGGACCTCAAGACCGAGCGCTTCGTCGTCCTGGGCGAGATGCAGCGCGCCAACTCCGAGCCGCAGGACGTGCTGCGGCGCGCGGTGGGCGAGGCGCTCTGGGGCCGGGAGTGGCCGCGCAAGAACGTCATCGGCGAGAGCACCGCGCTGCTCGGCGTGACCCCGAAGCGCCTGGAGGAGATCTACGCGCGGCACTACGTGCCGAACAACGCCGCGCTGGTGGTGACCGGCGACGTCGCCACGGCGAAGGTGGTGGAGGCCGCGCGCCGGCACTTCGGCGGCTGGCGGCGGCGCGAGGATCCGTTCGCCTCCGCCCCCGTCCCCGCGGTGCCGACGCTCGACAGCATGAGCGTGGTAATCCTCACGGGCGACGTGACGTCGGTGACGCTCCTCGCGCAGTGGCAGGGGCCGAGCGCGCGGTCCGACGTGGCGGCGACGTACGACGCGGACGTGCTGTCCGACCTGGTCGCCGACGAGGAGTCCGGCTTCCAGCGGCGGCTCGTGCACGAGGGCCCGTTCCAGTCGGCGTACATGGGCTACCAGACGCTCGTGCACACCGGCCCGATCTCCTTCAGCGGGACGACGACGGTCGAGCAGCTGCCGGAGGCGCTGACGGCGCTCGCGGGCGAGCTGTTCGTGATGCAGAACGAGGACTACTTCGAGCCCCGCGCGCTCGCCTCGGCGGCCAAGCGCCGGCGCGCCGCGCGGTCGTTCGAGCGCGAGGAGGGCGTGAGCCTGGCGCACGCCCTGTCGTACGCGTGGGCCGTGACGGGGCTGCCGTACCATGCGACCTACGCCGACAGCCTCGCGACGCGCACCCCCGCGGACCTGAAGCGCTACGTCGACCGCTACCTCGTGAAGCGCCCGTTCGTGCTCGGGCTGCTGGTGCCGCCCGGCCGCGATCGCGAGCTCGTGCCGATGCTGCAGCAGTTCCTGCAGATGATGAAGGAGGACGGCCGATGAGCGCGATCCTGAAGGTGCGCTGGCTTTTCGCCCTCGGTGCGGGCGCGGCGCTGTCCGCGTGCGCGAGCGCACGGCCCGAGGCGGCGCTCGCCGTCACGCGCGAGGACGGGCGCGTCGTGCCGCTCGACAGCACGACGACGAGCTTCACCGTCGGCGGCCTGCAGGTGATCCATCGCGCGAACTTCGCGACGGACGTCGTCGCCGTGCAGCTGTACCTCCTGGGCGGCGCGCGGCAGCTCACGCCGGCCACGCAGGGCATCGAGGCGCTGCTGCTGCGCGCCGCGGAGTACGGCACGGCCGGCTACCCGGTCGAGGCGTCGCGTGCGGCGTGGAGCGCGACGGGGAGCGAGCTGTCGGCGTCGCCCGGCGCGGACTGGACGCGCTACGCGTTCCGCGGCATCCGCTCCGAGTTCGACTCCTCGTGGAGCGTCTTCGCCGACCGCGTGGTGCAGCCCACGCTCTCGGCGCGCGCGGTGTCGGTCGCGCGCGCGCGACTGATCGCGCAGGTGCGGCAGCGCCGGCAGAACCCGGACGGGCTCGCGTTCTCGCTCGTCGACAGCGTCTCGTACGCGGGGCATCCGTACGCGCTGCGGCCGGAGGGCACCGAGGCGTCGCTCGCAGCGCTGGACTCGGCGACGCTGGCGCGCTACCACCGCGAGCACATGGTGACGTCGCGGATGGTGCTGGTGGTGGTCGGCGGCATCGACCGCGCCGCGATCGAGCGCGCGGTCGCCGCCACGCTGGGCAGGCTGCCGGCGGGCGAGTACCGCTGGTCGCTGCCGGTGGTGCCGGCGACGGTCGCGGCCGCGAAGGGGGCCCCGGCACCGGTCTCGTTCGTCTCGCGCCCGGCCGCGACGAACTACGTGGTCGGCCTCTTCCACGGCCCGCCGGCCGGCTCGCCCGACGTCCCTGCGTTCCGCCTCGCGACCGCGCTGCTGTCGGCGCGCATCTCGATGGCCGTGCGCGAGCAGCGCGGGCTGAGCTACGCCGCGTACGCGCCGTTCCTCGAGCGCGGGGTGACCGCGGGCGGGATCTACGCGAGCACCACGTCGCCGACGCTGGTGATGCAGACGATCCGCGCGCAGCTCGACACGTTGCGCCGCGAGTCGTACGTCGGCATGCAGATGCGCTACTTCACGCAGCAGTTCGTGACGGACTACATCGGCAGCAACCTGACGAGCGCCGACCAGGCCGACGCGCTGGCGCGCGCGCAGCTGTACCGCGGCGACTACCGCCGCGCGACGCGCGAGATGGACGACCTGCGCATGGTGACCGGCAACGACGTGACGGTCGCCGTGCGCCGCTACCTCACGCGGCCGCGCTTCCTGTTCCTCGGCGACACCACGCGCGTCGCGCGCACGGCGTTCACCGGCTTCTGACCGGCGGTCGCACGAACGACGACGGCGGCGCGAGGACCTCGCGCCGCCGTCGCGCCGTCTCGGCGCCTCACTCGCGCAGCGTGTGCGCCCAGCCGAGCGCGATGCCCGCGGTCAGCTTGCTGCGATGCTGCTCGCCGGGCGCGGTCAGCCGCGTCGCCGCGTCGCGCACCAGCATCGCGTGCACCGACGGCGTGATCGTCGTCGCGCCGGTCGTCCACGTCGCCGCGGCCGAGAGGTCGACGTGCGTCAGGCCGCTGCCCGCGAAGTACGCGGTCTGCGTGCCCGCCGCGTCCGGACCCTGTCCGACGTTCACGCCCACGACGCCGCCGAGTGCGATGGAGAGGCGCTCGCCGGCGGGCACGACGTGGCGCAGCGCGCCCTCGACGTAGGTGCCGCGCACCTGGCCCACGTCGTAGTACGCGGCGACCGACGGCGCGAGCGCGCCGCCGAAGGCGAGCTTCCCGTACACCTCCGCCGTGTTGTACGCGGCCGCGATCCCGGCGGCGTGCGGATACACGTAGCCCGCGACGCCGAGGGTCGCCGACGCGACGCCCACGGGGCGCGTGTACTCGCTCCACAGCGTCGTCGCCGTCACGAGGGTGCCCGACTCGGCGCCGAGCACGCTGATGTCGCGCGCGCCGTCGTAGGCGCGCGGCTCCATGTTGAGCGCGGCGCCGGCGACCACCGTGCCCCGGCCCGCGGTCAGCGTGACGTACGCGTCCGGCTGGATGACCGGGCGGTTGGTGAACGTGACGCCGCGCCACACGTACGCGCTCGCGACGGCGACGTCGGCGTTCAGCACGGACTGCGCGTGGGCGGCGGCGGGCAGCACGCCCGCGAGGACGCCGAGGGCGAGCGGAGCGCGCAGGAGATCGGACGGACGTCGACGCACGGAGGGCGGTGGCGATGGGAGCGGGTGGAGAGGACGCGGAGCGTCACGGCGCATTGGGCGCGCCGTCCGGTGGAGAGGTTCGGACGCGCCACCCCGGCGCTTCAGTGATGCGCACCTCGCGTTTTCGTCACGACGCACGATGCGCGGCCGATGACGGCGCGCTCACGAAAGAGTCATGCGCGCGTCATGCATTCGGCGCGCGGAGGTCTCAAGGCGCGGCAGCGGCCTGACGAGAATCGAGCGGGACGGCGGCACGCATGCCACATCGCGGCATGCGCGCCACATCGAGAATCCCTGGTGGCGTGCG
>CBHYLO010000483.1:0-4010 GCA_966128675.1 uncultured bacterium
GACCCGGTCTGGGTCACGACTCAGCGTCAGAACCTCCCATCCCTCGGCAACGCCGCGCCGACGGCCGCGCCACGGAACGGTCACGACGGCGCGACGGCCGCGTGACACTCGGTCACGCGTCGCGCCGTCGACCTGCGGTCAGCGCGTGCCCGGCGCCTTCAGCCGGTAGCCGAAGCCGCGCACCGTCTCGATCAGATCGCCCGCGTCGCCGAGCTTCGTGCGCAGCCGCTGCACGTGCATGTCCACGGTGCGCGTCTGGATGTCGGGCGCCGCCTCCCACACCGTCTCCAGCAGGTGGCCGCGCGCCTGCACGCGCCCGCGCCGCTCCGCGAGCGTCAGCAGCAGCCGGTACTCGGTGGGCGTCAGGTCGATGCGGCGGCCGTCGACGTCCACGGTCATCGCCGCGCGGTCGATGCGCAGCGGGCCCACCACCAGGAGCTCGCCCGGCTCCGCGGCGGCGGCCGGCGCGGCGCCCGCGCTCACGCGCCGCAGGATCGCGCCCACGCGCAGCATCAGCTCCTGCGGCGAGAACGGCTTCGCGAGGTAGTCGTCGGCGCCGAGCGAGAGGCCGCGGATGCGGTCCGGCTCCTCGCGCCGCGCGGTCAGCATCAGCACGCCCAGCCGGCGCGTCGCCTCGTCGGCGCGCAGCTGCTCCAGCACCTCGAAGCCCGAGAGGTCGGGCAGCATGAGGTCGAGCACCATGAGCGCCGGCCGCTCGCGCCGCGCCAGCTCCAGCGCGTCGGTGCCGGTGCCCGCCGTCGAGACGCGGTAGCCCAGCTTCGCCAGGTGGTACGCGACCAGCGCGACGATGTCCGGCTCGTCGTCGACGACGAGGATGCGCTCGCCCGCGCCGGGCACGGTGGACGGCGCGGCGCTCGGCGACGAGCGGTCGGGCGAGCGGTGGAGCGAGCGGTCGGCGCTCGACGAGAGCATGCGAGGAAGACGGAAGGCCGGTCGTGCGGGCGGCGCGCGACGCGCCTCAGTCGCGGCGGGCCTGCAGGCGACGCTGGATCTTGGCGACGATCATCTCGATGGCGACGGCGTTGTGGCCGCCGCGCGGGACGATCACGTCCGCGTAGCGCTTGCTCGGCTCGACGAACTGCTGGTGCATCGGGCGCACGGTCGAGAGGTACTGCTCCAGGATCTCGTCGAACGGTCGGCCGCGCTTGACGATGTCGCGCCGCAGGCGGCGGATCAGCCGCACGTCGGCGTCCGCGTCCACGTACACCTTCACGTCGCACAGGTCGCGCACGCGCTCGTCGACGAACAGCAGGATCCCGTCGATCACGACCACGTCCGCCGGCGCGATGTGCACGACGTCGGGCGCGCGCAGGTGCTCGACGAAGTCGTACACCGGCTTCTGGATCGCCTCGCCGCGCGACAGCCGCGCCAGGTGGTCGACGAACAGGTCGAGATCGAACGCGTCCGGGTGGTCCCAGTTCACGCGCCGCCGCTCCGACATCGGCAGGTCGGCGAAGTGGCGGTAGTACGCGTCCATGTCGACGAACGCGACCGACGCCGCCGACTCGCCCGCGGTCAACGCCTCGGCCACGCGGCGCGCGACCGTCGACTTGCCCGAGCCCGTGCCGCCCGCGATCCCGATGACGAGCGGCTTGGTCACGGCCGGTTCCCCCGTCGGGTCGCGCCCGACCGTTCACGGAGGCAGGATGCCGGGCCGGCGGCGCGAAGTGAAGCGGGGCACACGTCACGGGAGTGTATCGGGCCCCGGGACGAGCGGCGGTGCGCAGGGGTCGTGGCAGGCATCCGGGCAAGTGTGGCCGGCGCGCCCGACAGCGTCAACCGCGCGGGAGCCGGGGGGCGCGCGGCGGCCGCCCTGCACCCCACTGGAGGCCGCCGCTAGCTTGTGATCATGCAACGAGTTGCTTCACTCCGGGCGCCGCGCCGCGGCGCCGTGTGGTCCGGCGCCGCGCTCTCGCTCGCGGCCCCCGCCGCGGGGGGCCCCCCGGGGGGGGCGCCCCCGCCCCCCCCCGCCCCCCCGACTCGCTCGAGCTGCTGATCGCCTCGACCACCGACGTCCACGGCCGCGTGCGCGGCTGGGACTACTTCGCCGGCCGCGCCGACACCGTGCGCTCGCTGGCGCGCGCCGCGACCGTCGTCGACTCGCTCCGCGCCGCATATCCGGATCGCGTGGTGCTGGTGGACGCGGGCGACCTGCTGCAGGGGACGCCGCTGACGTACGTGGCGGCGCGCGTCGCGCCCGACCAGCCGCACCCCGTGCCGGCGGCGATGAACGCGATGCGCTACGACGCGGCGGCCATCGGGAACCACGAGTTCAACTACGGCGTCGCGGCGCTGGACCGCGCGACGGGGCAGGCGCGCTTCCCGTTCCTGGCGGCCAACCTGCGCCGGACCGATGGCGGGCGCGCGTACCGCGCCTGGACGATGGTCGAGCGCGGCGGCGCCAAGGTGGCGCTCGTCGGCGGCACCACGCCCGGCTCGATGGTGTGGGACCGCGACCACCTGCAGGGGAAGGTGACGATCGGCGACATCGTGCCCGCCGTGCGCGCGGCCGCGGCCGAGGCGCGCGCGGCCGGCGCCGACGTCGTGGTGGCCGTGCTGCACTCCGGGCTCGACGGCGCGTCCAGCTACGACACCGTCAGCACCGGCCTGCCGAGCGAGAACGTCGCCGCGCGGGTCGCGCGCGAGGTGCCGGGGCTCGACGTCGTGATCTTCGGCCACTCGCACCGCCAGCTCGCCGACACGACCATCGGCGGCGCCCTGGTGATGCAGCCCAAGAACTGGGCGGAGAGCGTGGGCGTCGCGCGGCTCGCGCTCGTGCGCCGCGACGGGAAGTGGACGGTCGCGTCGAAGCGCGGGACGCTGGTGCCGACCGTGGGCCGCGTGGAGTCGCCCGCGGTGCTGGCCGCGACCGAGGCCGGGCACGCGCGCGCGGTGGCGTACGCCGCGTCGGAGGTCGGCCGCACGACGGTCGCCTGGCGCGCCGATTCCTCGCGCGTCGCGGACACGCCGCTGCTCGACTTCGTGCTCGAGGTCATGCGCCGCACGGCGAAGGCGGACCTCGCGGCCGGCGCGGCGTTCTCGCTGGACGCGGGGCTGGACGCGGGCCCGGTGACCGTGGCCGAGATGGCGCGGCTCTATCCGTACGAGAACACGCTGCGCGCGGTGAAGGTGAGCGGCGCGCAGCTGCGGCAGTTCCTGGAGCACAGCGCCCGCTACTATCGCCCGTTCGAGGCGACGACTCCGTCGGCGGTCGTCGACCGGTCGGTGCCGGGCTACAACTTCGACGTCGTGGCGGGCGCCGACTACGTGCTCGACGTGAGCCGCCCGATCGGGCAGCGCGTCACGTCGCTGTCGGTCCGCGGCCGCCCGGTCGCCGACACGGACAGCTTCACGCTCGCGCTCAACAACTACCGGCAGACCGGCGGCGGCGGCTTCGCCATGCTGGCCGGCGCGCCGGTCGTCTACGACGAGGGGCTGGAGATCCGCCAGCTGCTGATCGACGAGGCGAAGGCGCGCGGCACGCTGAACCAGGCCGACTACTTCACGCGCAACTGGCGGCTGGAGCCGGCCGCCGCGGTGGGCGCCGCCTACGCCGCGATGCGCGGCGACGCGACCGGGCGCGCGGCGACGGCCGCGAACGCCACCGCGGCCGCGACGCCCGCGGCGGCGCAGGACACGGGCGCCATCCGCGTGCGGAAGGACGCGCCGGCGATCCGCCGCCGCCCCGGCCTGCCGACGACGCTGCGCATCATCGGGATGAACGACTTCCACGGCGGCGTCGAGGCGCGCGCCGACACGCGCGGCGTGCGGCGCGGCGGCGCGGACGCGCTGGCGGCCGCGATCGCGCGGGCGCGCAGCGAGTGCCGCCCACCGGCGTGCGTCAGCATCCTCCTGGACGGCGGCGACGAGTTCCAGGGCACGCCCGCGTCGAACCTGACGTACGGCAAGGCGGTCGTCCCGATCATGAAGGAGCTGGGCGTCGTCGCGTCGGCGCTCGGCAACCACGAGTTCGACTGGGGCGTCGACAC
>CBHYLO010000484.1:0-4009 GCA_966128675.1 uncultured bacterium
GTCGCGCGCGACGCGCCCCACCGCGCCGTCGTTGTGGTCCCCGCCCAGGATCACGCGCGGATTCCGCGCGGCGTCGGCGAGGATGGCTCGCAGCTGCGCGCGGCGGCCGCGCGCCCCGACGTCCAGCGGCGTGCCGAGGTGCGTCGAGTAGACGCGCACCGGCGTGTCGCCGACGCGGAGGGTGGCGGCGGTCGCGGTGCGCTGCGTGCCCGCGTAGCGCGACGGGTGCGGCAGCACGAGCCGCGCGTCCTCGACGATCGGCCAGCGCGAGAGCACCGCGTTGCCGAAGTCCTGGCGCGCGCGGGTGTGGTGGATGGCCGGGTAGTACACCCAGTGGAGGTCGAGCGCCTCGGCCACGCGCCGCGCCGCGTCGCCGGTCATCTCCTGCAGCAGCACGACGTCGGCGCCGCGCAGCGCGGGATGCGTGGCCAGCAGCGCGATCGCCGCGTCGAGGTGACGCGCGAAGGCGATGTTGAACGACACGACGCGCAGCGTGTCGGATGCCGCGCGCGTCGCGGCGGCGGCGCGCGCCACGCCCGCGTGGCGGGGCGCGCCGGGATCGGCGTAGTTGCGCCCCGTGCGACAGCCCGCGAGCGCGACGGCGAGCAGGACCAGTACATGCGCCAGCGCCGTGCGCCCGCGGGCGGTCATGCCGTCACGCGGCGCCCGCGGCCTTCACCCGCCAGCCCGCGAGCGTCATCTGCTGCCTGCGCAGCTCGGCCGCGCGCGGGCGCAGCGCCTCCACGACGTCGGACGGATACTTCGGCGTCACCTGGGCGGCCTGCTTGTCGCGCTCCTGCTGCATCGACTGCATCATCGCCGCCGGCATCTGGCCGGCGGCGAAGTCCGCCTCGACGGGCGCGAGCACCATCGTCAGCGACGAGAGCTCGCTGCTGATGGTGCCGTAGCGGGCCTCGTCCACGCCCGCGGCCGCGGCGCCGGCGGCGCGCGTGGCCGTCTCGTTGGCGCCCATCATCGCCGTCAGCGTGTCGTTGCCCGTCTTCGCGGCCTTGAGCTGCGCGCCCGCGTCCTGCACGGCCTTCAGCTCCGCCTCCATGCCCTTCTGCCACCGGTCGATGTCGGCCACCGTCAGCGGCGCGGCCGCGTCGTTCGCGGGCGCGGCGGGCGCCGCCTCGGGCGTGGGGGACGCCGCCGCGGCCGCCGCGGCGCTGTCGGCCGCCGCCGCGGAGTCCTCGGCCGACGGCTGGTCGCCCCCGCCGCACGCGGCGAGGAGGGCGACGAGGAGCAGGGCGCGCGCGGCGCCGGCATGACGGTCGGGCATCGGAGCGAAGGGCGGAGCGTGAAGGAGAGGGAGGCCTGCGTGCACGACTGAGATGCGCGCGCGGCGCGCCGGAGGGAAGCCCCGCGCGTCAGTCGGCGTCGGCGAAGGCGTAGCGGAAGTCGTACTCGTGCTTCCCGGGCGAGACGATGATGTCCATCGTGCCGGTGAGCCCCGCGAGCTCGCCGGTGCCCGAGTCCGGGACGACGGTGACGCTGAGCTGCGGCGCGCCGCGCGTCATCACGCCGGTGTGCTGCAGCACGAAGCTGCCGCGCCGGCCGGCCAGCGTCCCCGTGACGCGCTCGATCGCGACGTAGCCCGCGGAGCCGGGCGTCGCGGTGCGCGCGCTCAGCATCTCGCCGCGGCTGGTGGCGTCGAGCGGGCCGTGGAAGCGCTTGTCGATCGCGAGGCGGCCGAGCGGCACGCCGCTGCCGTCGTCGTCGGTGCCCTGCGGGGTGAGCGTCACGTCGAAGGTGCCGCGCGCGTGGTCGGTCACGAAGGCCTCGGGGTCTGGAGTCGGCGCCGCGCGTCGATGCGCTGCGGGCGGTACACGGTGACGGGCGAGCCGTCGGCCACGAACGCGGACGACGGCGGCCCCGCGAGCGCGGCCGCGAACGCGGCCCCGTAGAGCCGCGCCACGTCCGCCGCCAGCTCCGGCGCCGCCACGTCCCACACGCGCCACGCCGGATGCGTCACGCGGTACTCCACCGTACCGCCGTCGCGCTGCGGCGTGTAGCCCCAGTAGTGCTCCGTGACGAAGCGCGCCTCGTCGTCGGGGCCGGGGACGCGCGGCGCGCCGACCGTCGTCGCGGCCACGCGCTCCCACGGCGCCCCGCGCGCCGGCCGCCACTCGTAGGCGATGCGCCCGGGTGCGTCGGTCTCGCCGGCCAGCACGGTGCTGCGCATCGGCACGGCGCGGTACGGCTCCGCGTACGCCAGCCGGGCGACGAGCGCGATCGCGGCGCGCGGCACCAGCTCGCGCACGAAGGTCACGCCGCGGCGCACCTCGCCGTCGGGCATCTCGCGCCGCACGTAGAAGCGGAGGTTGACCTCGTCGAAGTCGCGGTGGCCGGGGATCGGCAGGCCGAGCACGCGCGTGCGCAGGAAGCGGAAGCCGACGACGCTGACGAGCGCGCGCCCCTGCCAGAGGTCGAGCGTGGTGCCGGCCGGCACCCGCGGGCGCAGCAGCTCCGGCGCGACCTCCCAGCTCAGCATCACGAGGTGGCGCCACTCGGCCGACAGGAACGCGCGGGGGGTCATGGGCGCCGAATCTACGTGATTCCGCGCCCGCGGGTCGCTAGGTTGCGCGGCATGTCGACTCCCTCTCCCTACCGCTCGCTGCCGCCGGCGCGCCGCGTGGCGCTCGTGACGCACGCCATCAAGTCCAGCCGCGAGGCGCGCGCGCTGTACGCGCAGCGCCTGGTCGCGCGCGGCGGCGGCTTCCGCGCCGTGACGCTGGCGCAGTGGCCCGCCGACAAGCTGGCGAAGGAGATCGTGCGCACGAACGCCGAGACGCCGTCGGACGAGCTGGACCTGCTGCAGCTGCTGTACGTGGAGCTGGAGCCGGGCATCCAGGCGACGTTCCTGGACGCGGCGGGCGTCGCGCACGAGAACGGCCGCATGGGCGAGGCGCTGGAGCCGCCGTACGCCGACGCCGACGCGGTGCGGCGCGCGGCCGACGCGGTGGTCGCGCAGCACGGCGACGAGGGGAAGCACTACCTGCGCACGCTGGCCCGCTACAGCCGCGACGGCTGGCCGGGGATCGAGACGCTGGACGCGGCGCAGGGCTGACGCGCGACGCGGGCGCGGCGCGCGGACGGCACGTCAGGCGACCGCGCCCGTCTTCCCGCCGACGTGCGCCCAGAGCGCGCGCTCGACCAGCACGGGCGTCCAGTCACCGCCCAGCCGCTCCGCCCGCTCGCGCAGCGCGGCCGCGTAGCGCCCGTAGTAGCCGAGCGTCCACGCGACCTTGCCGAGGTCGGGGACCTGCGCGGCGACCAGCTCGTCGAAGAACGGATAGGTGGCCGGCGCGTACGCGGCCGCGACGGCGGACGCGGTGGCCGGCCCCACGCCGTCGAGCTTCGCGAGCGCGGCGATCGGCGCGGTCGGATGCGGCACCTTCGCCAGCGCGTCCGCGCTCGTCGCGACGACGGCGTCCGCGTCGTTCCCGCGCACGAGCACGAGGTTGGGCGCGCGCCACACGCCGCGCGCCATCTTCCACTCGGTGAGCCGCACCAGCTCGTCGTGCGTGACGTGCGCCGGCGCGCGCGCCGCGATCGCGTCCGGCAGCTCCTCGCGGTACCAGCGGTCCAGCGCCGGCAGCCGCGCGACGTCCTGGCGCGCGACCACGGCGTCGTAGCGCGCGAGCGCGGCGTGCCACGCGTCGGGCGCGGGGGCGGTCCAGAGGTCGGTCGTCGGCGGCATGCGAGGGTGAACGAGGATCGTCGGCGGTCAGACGCGCGCGAGCTCGAGGATCTCCTGCCCCATCAGCACGCACTCGCTGCGCACCGGCGCATAGAGGAAACGCATGCGGTAGCGCGCGCGGTAGACGTAGCCCTGCACCTCGAGCACCTCCAGCAGCTGCGGCGGCGTGCCGCCGGCCGGGTTGCGCACGGGCGCGAGCACGCGCACCGCGCTGTCGATCGCGAGGCGGTCGTCGGGGCCGCGGTGCAGCGCCAGCAGGCGCGCCGCATGCGCCCGCGCGTCGGCGGCGCAGCGGTGCGCCGCACG
>CBHYLO010000485.1:0-4008 GCA_966128675.1 uncultured bacterium
CGCGAGCACCTGCGCCTCGGTCATGCCGAGCGTGACCTCGCCGCGCGCCAGCGCCGCGCACACGTCGAGCGCGCAGCCCGCGGTCGCCACGGCGGTGATGGAGTCGCGCGCCTCCGCGGTCGCGAGCTGCGTCGCGAGGACGCGCGCGCCCGCCGCGGCGGCGAGGGTGTCGGTGAGCGGCACGCGGTCGCCGGTGACGAGCACCGGGTTCTCGTGCACGACGCGCGGGCCGTTGCAGCCGCCCAGCACCATCGCGCCGAGCAGCGCGACGACGACCGCCCAGCCGCCGACCGCGGTGGCGACGAGCGGCGCGCGCGTCGCGGGCTTGGCGGCGACCGGCATGAGGAGCGACACCTGGGCCTCGCGGGTGAGGAGGATGGTGGGCGCGAGCGCGTGGACGCACGGCGCGGCGTCGGGCGCGTGGCGGGGCGCGATGGCCGCCGCGACGTTCTCGGGATGGGCGATCATGGGAGCGGCCCTCACCAGCCGAAGCGACGGCGGTCGACGTACTTCTTGATCCTGTGCTGCCCCACCCAGACCTTCGCGTTCGACTCGAGGTCGACGAGCGCGGCGTCCACCTGGTAGTAGATCACGCGCTCGCGCCCCTCGGCGTCCTCGATGGCCTGCACCTCGCCCTGCAGCACGTAGCGCGCGCCGGTCTCGTTGGCGAGCCGCGCCCGCGTGCCCGCGCTCGCGAACTGCTGCTGGTCCGCGCGCTCGGCGCGCAGCTCGCCGCGCTCGTCGGCGCTGGCGACCACCGTCACCGCGCCGGTCCCCGCGAGCGCGCGCTCGACGTCCTTCACGAACGTGCCGACGGGGATGTGCTCCAGCGTGCGGTTGCCGAAGCGGCCGACGATCAGGCTGGGCGCCTGCCCGCCGCGCTGGTCGGACGCGCGGGCCAGCCACGGCGCCTCCAGCGCCTGCCCGACGAGCGCCTGCGCGACGAGGCGCGAGTCGGCGTCGTTCCAGCGCCCCGAGAGGTCGGTGACGGAGGCCGGGTCGATGCGCGCGACGCGGGTGTTGTTGCACGCGCCGCTCGCGAGCACGACGCAGAGCGCCAGCGCGAGCGGCCGCACGAGCGGGCGCACGGCGGACGGACCGCGCGTGGCGGGACGCGGGTAGTGATGGACGGAATCGGCGAGCATGGGACGCTCCGCGAGGGACGGTCGGTGGGGACACCGGCCGCCAGCGCAGGGGGCACACCCCGACCCCCGCCATCCACAACTCGTTGCGGGACAACCCGCTCCGTTTGTTTACGGACGCGCGCTGTCCTCCCACGGGGACGCCGCCGCGTCCCGCACGTGAGACGTGTCACAATCCCGTGACGGCGGCGCGACGCGGGCCGCGCGACTTGCGCCCCGTCTCACGCGCGCCGAGTGTGCGGCGCATACGTCGCCTGCACCGTCGCCCGCCCCCCAGTCCGCCCGCCGTGCCCCGCGACGCCTTCGACCTGCCCGAGTCCCACGACGATCCCGAGGATCGCGACCCGTTCGACGATCCCGACGCCGACGCGTTAAGCGACGACGACGATCTCGACGACGAGGAGGGCGACGGGTCCGACGACCGCGACGAGGATCCCGACGACGTCGCCGCCCTCGACGAGGACTTCCCGCTCGGCGACGGCGTCGCGGACACGCGGGCCGAGGTGTTCTGTCCGTACTGCGGCGAGCCGAACGAGGTCGCGCTCGATCCGGGCGGCGGCGGCTTCCAGGATTACGTCGAGGACTGCCAGGTGTGCTGCCAGCCGTGGCGCGTCCTCGTGAGCTACCAGGAGGACGGCAGCGCGTCGGTGGGCGTGGAGCCCGCGGACGGCAGCTGACCGCCCCCCGTTCACCCGCGTCCGATCCATGCCGCCTCGCGCCGTGCTCCCCGCCCTGCCCGCCGACCTCCTCGCGCGATCGCCCGAGGAGGCGGCGCGGCGCATCGCGCACGAGCTGCTCGCGCAGGCGGCGGCGGCGCGCGACCGGCTGGCGGACGCGCAGGACGCGGAGGCTCTGCACGACTTCCGCGTCGCGATCCGCCGGCTGCGCAGCACCGAGCGCGCCTATCGCGACGCGCTGCGCGACTCGTTCGCGAGGAAGGCGCGCCGCCGGCTGCGGAAGATCGCGCGCGCGACGAGCGCGAGCCGCGACCTCGAGGTGCAGGTCGCGTGGCTGGACGCGCAGCGCGGCTCGCTGAACTCGCGGCATCGCCCGGGCGCGGCGTGGCTGCGCGAGCGGTGGCGCGAGCGGCGGCAGGACGCGGACGCCGACCTCGCCCACGAGGTGGGCGCCGACTTCGACCGGCTGCACGCGGCGCTGGCGAAGGCGCTGCCCGTCTACTGGCAGAAGGTGCGGCTCGACGCGCCGCTCGCGGAGCGCCGGTTCGCGACGACGCTCGCGACGCGGCTGCGCGAGGCGGCCGCGGAGCTGGGCGAGCGGCTGTCCGAGGTGCAGGGCCCCGAGGCGGTGACGCAGGCGCACGAGGCGCGCATCGCGGGCAAGCGCGTGCGCTACCTGCTGGAGCCCGTCCTCGGCCTCACGGAGAGCGCGACGCCGGTCGTGAAGCGGCTGCGGCGGCTGCAGGACCTGCTGGGCGAGCTGCACGACCTGGACGTGCTCGACGTCGAGCTCACCGACGCGCTGGCGGACGCCGAGCGCACCATGACCGAGGCGCAGGCGGCGGCGCGGGCGGCAGCCGAGGCGGCGATGACGGCCTCCCTGGCCGCGGCGATCGCCACGCCCGACGCCGACGCGGGCGAGCCCGCCGGCAACGGCGCGGAGGCGCCCGCGGCGGCGCCCGATCGGCGGCAGGTCGACCGGCGCGCGGACCCGCGCGATCCGCGCCCGGGGCTGCTCGCGCTCGCGCGCCGCGCGCGCACGCGGCGCGCGGTCGTCTACGACGCGCTGGCGAGCGAATGGCTCGGCCGCGACGGTGCGGGGCTCGTGGCGTCGCTCGACGGCGTCGCCGCGTCGCTCGAGGCGGAGACCGCCGCGCGCCTCGCGCCGGTCCCGATGGAGATCGAGCGGAAGTACCTGCTGCGCAGCCTCCCCCACACGCTGCGCGGGATGCCGAGCGTCGAGATCGCGCAGGGGTGGCTGCCGGGCACGCGGCTGCTGGAGCGCGTGCGCGAGGTGCGCCGCGGCGCCGACGTGCGCTACTACCGGACCGTGAAGCTCGGGAGCGGCGTCGCGCGCGTGGAGGTGGAGGAGGAGACGACGGCCGAGCTGTTCGCGGTGCTCTGGCCGACGACGCGCGACCGCCGCGTGCGGAAGCGCCGCTTCGCGGTGGCCGAGGGCGACGCGAGGTGGGAGGTGGACCTGTTCGCGGGGCGCGACCTCGTCCTGGCGGAGATCGAGCTGCCGACGGCCGACACGGTCGTGGACGTGCCGCAGTGGCTGGCGCCGTACCTCGTGCGCGAGGTGACGGACGACCCGGCGTACGTGAACGCGAACCTCGCGCAGCCCGAGCGCGACGAGCCGGCCGCGGTGCCCGAGCCGGTGCGGGTGCGCACGCGCGCCCCGCAGGTCCGCACGGTGCTCGACGAGCGGCCGCGCATCGCCGAGCGTGGCGTCACGGCGGACGCATCGGCGGCGGCGGCGGACGGCGCGCCCGCCGACGTGCCGGACGGCGTCGGCTGAGGTCGCGTCACGCCGCGTGCGGCGCGCGCTGGACATGGCGCGCCGCGACCGGCGATCTTGCGGCATGGCCAGTCCGATCGCCGAACATCTCGCGGGCCGATTCGCGGCCGACGCGAACGCCCTCCGCGCGCGCGCCGACGCGACGCGCGTCACCCCGAAGCGCGGCGCCGGTCCCACCGCGCAGTCGCTGCTGACCATGGCGAGCGCGTGCGACCAGGTGCGCGCGCTGTTCGCCGACGCCGAGAGCGACGAGGCGGTGCGCGCGCTCCTGCCCACCCTCGGCGGCCTCGTGGCGGGCGCGCGCCGCGAGGACGCGCGCTACGTCTTCGCGGGCGCCGTCGCGCGCGCCCCGCCGGCGCTCGACGGCGCCGACGAGGAGGACGGCGAA
>CBHYLO010000486.1:0-3998 GCA_966128675.1 uncultured bacterium
TGGTGGCGCGCGCTGGGCGCGCGCGGCTGGCGCTCGCTCGTCGTCACGGGCGCGCTGTTCGGCACCATGCTCATCTCGGTCGCCGGCGCGTGGGCCGTGCGCGAGGCGTGGGTCGAGCACCAGCACTCCGTCGAGACGGCGCTGGACGAGTACGCCCGCTACGCCGCGCGCGCGTTCGCGGAGCAGGTGACCGAGTCGCAGATCCTGCTGCGCTCGCAGGTCAACGCCGTGACGAGCCTCCCGGCCGACGTCCACACCCTGACGCTGGGCGAGTACGCGGCGGCGGCGGGCGCGGTGCTCGACGGACGGCTGGGGAAGGAGCTCGATCCGGGGCGCGGCTACTTCCGCCTGGACGTGCGCACCGGCCGCTTCGAGGCGCTCGGCGCCGCGGACAGCATCCCGCGCATGCGCGACACGCTGCCGCACCTCGCGCGCGACCACGGGCGGCACCACGACGCGTACTACGGCGTGATGTTCTCGAACATCGACGCGCCGGGGAACCGCATCACGGTGACGACCGCGTCGCAGCGCAACCGCGACGGATCGCAGGTGGCGGTGTTCGGCTACCTCACGTCGCGCCGCGTGATCGTGCGCACGCTGCCCGGCACCGTGCCGCGCCGGTCGTCGATGCTGCTGCCGCCGTCGCAGGTCGGCACGCGCTGGGTCTACGGCGCCGACACGCTGCCCGACACGCTGGTCGCGCTGCAGCGCATCGACGAGGACGGCACGGAGGTGTTCCACACCCCGCAGCGCTACGCGTCGGACGCGCGCGGCGAGTTCGTGTTCCGCGGGCTCACCAGCACCAAGACGGTCGCGACGCTGCACCCCGACCTCGTGCGCGAGCTGCGCGCCGCCTACCTGCACCCCGAGCGCCAGCGGCTGCAGCTGCTGCTCCCGCTGCTCGCGGTGGTGCTGGCCGCCGCGGGCATCCTGCACCTCCGGCGCGAGCGCGAGCTGCAGCAGGCGCGGCGCGACTTCGTGGCCAGCGTGTCGCACGAGCTGCGCACGCCGCTGGCGCAGATCCGCATGTTCAGCGAGACGCTGCAGCTGCGCCGCGAGCGCGACGACGAGGAGCGCATGCGCTGGCTCGGCGTCATCGGCCGCGAGGCGCGCCGCCTGGGCGACCTGGTGGAGAACATCCTCCTCTTCTCGCACATCGACGCCGCGCGCGTGCGCCTGGAGCCCGAGCGCACCGACATCGGCGAGCTGGTGGAGGAGGTGGTCGAGGCCTACGTGCCGGTGGCCGAGCAGCGGCAGATGCGCCTCGTCGCGGACGCGCCGTCGCGCATCTACGCGCTCGTGGACCCGCGCGCGATGCGGCAGGTGGTCGTGAACCTGCTCGACAACGCGCTCAAGTACGGCCCGTCGGGGCAGACGGTGGCGCTGGAGGTCGAGCGCTGCACGCTGGCCGAGGGCCCGTGCGTGCGCCTGCAGGTGAGCGACCAGGGGCCCGGCGTGCCGCGCGCCGACCGCGCCCGGCTCTGGCAGCCGTTCGTGCGGCTGGGCGGCGCGGGCCACAACGCGGGCGGCAGCGGCATCGGGCTGTCGGTCGTGCGCAGCCTGGTCGAGCAGCACGGCGGCCGCGTGTCGGTCGACGACGCCCCCGGTGGCGGCGCCTGCTTCGTCGTCGTGATCCCGCTCGGCGCCGGCATGCCGACGCCCGCCACGACGGCCGAGATGCGCGCGGCGGTGGCGCCGGCGCCCGAGCGCGAGCCGGCATGACGCGCGCGGTGCCGCGCCTGCGGCGCGCGTGGCGCGTGATCCGGCGCGTCTGGATCACGCTCGGCATCACCGCGACGATCGTGTTCGTCACGTGGTCGCTGGTCGCCTACCGCGCGACCGACGAGGCGCGCCGCGCGCTCGCCTCCGACGCGACGGTCGTCGTCACCGACACGACGGGCGCGACGCGCTTCGTGCCGGCGCCCGGCCGCGCGCGCGCCGGCGCGGGGCTGCTGTTCGTCGCGGGCGCGCTGGTCGACCCGGTGGCGTACGCGCCGCTCGCACGCGCGGCAGCCGCGGCGGGCCACGAGGCGTGGATCGTCGCGCTGCCGCGCCGCGGCGCGTTCGGCGGCGCGGAGGATCCCGCGCTGCTCGCGCGCGTGGCCGCGATCATGGGTCGCGCGGACGCGCCGCGCCGCTGGGTCGTCGGCGGCCACTCGCGTGGCGCGGTGATCGCGGTGCAGGTCGCGCACGCGCGGCCGGCGCGGCTCGCGGGGCTGGTGCTGGTCGGCAGCTCGCATCCGCGCGACGTGAGCCTCGCGGACCTCGCCGTGCCGGTGACGAAGATCGTCGGCACGCGCGACGGCCTCGCGAGCCCCGCCGAGGTGCGCGCCAACGCCCATCTGTTGCCGGCGTCCACGCGCTGGGTGTGGATCGACGGCGGCAACCACTCGCAGTTCGGCTGGTACGGCTTCCAGCCGGGCGACCGCCGCGCGCGCGTGCCGGCGGGCGTGCAGCGCGCGACGATGGTGCGCGCGGTGCGCGAGGCGCTCAGGCAGGCGGCGGGTTGATGTCGAACACCAGCTGCTTGTCGAGCAGCGTCGACTCGGTGCCGCCCGACAGCAGCACGCCCGGCCGGTCGTGGTGGCCGCGGAAGGCGCTGCCGCTCTGCGCGTCGCGGAGGTAGTGCGCGACCTCGTGCGCCAGCGTGACGACGAAGCGGTCGTCGTCCGCGGTCACCGGGATCCTGGCGTCGTCCACGACGACCGCCGCGTCCTCCTCGTAGAACATCGTGCCCGCGACCTCCTGCTTGTTGCTCCGCCAGCCGTTGCCGAGGAAGAAGATCGTGAGGTCCGCCGACGGGTGCTTCTTTCCGACGATGTGCCGGAGGAAGGTCTCGTCATCGATCGGGTGACCGAGCTGCTGGTCGATGCGCGCCCACTCGGCGTCGAGGACGTCGAAGGTGACGTTGAGCTGCGGGCCGTAGACCCAGTTCAGCTTGTTCGACAGCCACCGGCGGTCGGACGGCGTCCAGCGCGACAGCGTGATCATCGCGCCCGACGCGTCGCGGTGCTGCACGAAGCGGAGCGCGACGGTGACCACCTTCGGCGGCACCACCGCCACGTTCACCACGCTCGTGACGCCGCGGCGCGTGGCCCGGATGTGCGGCTGCGAGCGCACCTTCCCGCGCACCGCCAGCAGGTGCGCCAGCCCGCCGTAGGTCGCGGCCCCGTGCAGCGCCCCCACGAAGCCGCGCGCGGACTCCTCGTTCACCAGGCCCCAGGCGAGGAACTGGTCCTGCAGCACGTGCGCGTAGCGCGCGAAGTCCGCGCGCGTCACCTCGCGCACGTCCAGCTTCGTCGCGTCGAACTTCAGGTTCTCGACGCGCGCGTCGTGCAGCAGGAGGAAGCTCGTCCGCCCCTCCCCGACGACGAGGAAGTTCCGCAGCGGATCGAAGCCGGTGGCGCGCTGCAGGGCGGTGAACCGTGGCATGTCGGGCCTCCAGGTCGGCGCGGTCCCCACTATGGGACGTTCCGGCGCCGCCGTCCAGGGTCGCCGCGGCCCGCGTCGCCGGCGCCTACGCCGCGCCGTCGCGCAGCAGCGCCGCGACGTCGTCCATCCCGCGCTCGGCCGCCAGCTCCGCGGCGGTGAGCCCGCGCTCGTCGCGGACGGCGAGATCGGCGCCGTGCCGCACGAGCAGCGTGGCGATCTCGCGCGCGGCCGCCTCGTCGTCGGGCAGGTACATGAGCGGCGTCTCGTGGTCGGTGGCGCGTCGCGCGCGCGACGGGTCCGAGTCTAGCACCCCGCGCAGCCGGTCCCCCCGGCCCAGCGCGGCGCGGCTCCAGACGTCGCGGCTCACGGGCGCCAGCCGCGCGGCGGCGGCCTGGCAGCCGCTCCACACCGCGAACCAGAGCGGCGTCGCGCCCCACTGGCGCTCGCGCGGGTCGACCTCCGCGCCGTGCGCGAGCAGCACGTCGATCGCGCGCACGGCGTCGGCGCCCCCGGCCGCGGGCCGCGCGCGCGGGCCGGCGCGCGGCTGCGCCACCCCGGGCGACGGG
>CBHYLO010000487.1:0-3996 GCA_966128675.1 uncultured bacterium
CCCCGAGTCCGCGAGCGCGCCCGCGGCGCTGTCGCCGCCCGCGCGCAGCTCGCCCGTC
Source organism: uncultured bacterium (assembly GCA_966128675.1). Taxonomy (GTDB): domain Bacteria; phylum Gemmatimonadota; class Gemmatimonadetes; order Gemmatimonadales; family Gemmatimonadaceae; genus Roseisolibacter. Next base: position 59 of record CBHYLO010000487.1, read on the forward strand.
GGCGGGATCACGTTCTCGACCGGGAGCGGCAGCGCGGTGTCCGACGCGATGCCGCCGGCCGCGCCGGGCGCGCCCGCGGACGTGCGGCTCCACACCGTCGCGCCGACGCCGCCGACGATGACCAGCGTCGCCGCGAGCCACGCCGCCGCGCGCCCCTTCGACGTCGCGGGCGCTGCCTGCGCCGGGATCGCGAGGTGCGGCGTGTACGGCGGCACGCCGCCCGTCGTGCGCAGCACCTCCGCCGCGTACGACGGATCGCTCTTCACCGCGTCCATGAACGCGCGCACCGACGGGAAGCGGTCCTCGGGGTCCTTGGCCATCGCGCGCTCGATCGCGGCGACGAGCGCGGGCGGCGCGTCCTTCGCGACGCTGTGCAGCGGCGTCGCCGCGCCCACCAGCTGCTTGGCGAGGATCGCCCGCACCGACGGCCCGTCGAACGGCAGCGCGCCGGCGAGCATGCGATACGCGACGACGGCGAGCGAGTACTGGTCGGCGCGTGCGTCGATCGTGCGCTCGCCGGCCGCCTGCTCGGGCGCCATGTAGTGCGGCGTCCCCATCACGAGCCCCGTGCTCGTGAGCGAGATCGAGTGCCCGTCCGCGCCCGCCTCGATCGCCTTCGCGATGCCGAAGTCCATCAGCAGGACCTGGTCGTCGCGGCGGTCGAGCATGATGTTGTCGGGCTTCACGTCGCGGTGCACGATGTCCGCCTCGTGCGCCGTGCTGAGCGCGTCCGCCGCCTGCATGAGGATCGCGCGCGCCGACTCGATGGGCAGCCGGCCGACGCGGTCCATGCGCGCCTTCAGCGACTCGCCGCGGATGTACGGCATCACGATGTACGCGATCCCGTCCGCCTCGCCGAGGTCGTAGATCGGCATGATGTGCGGATGGCGCAGCGCGGCGATCACCTCCGCCTCGCGGCGGAAGCGCTGCATCATCTGCGCGTTCACCGCGAAGTCGGGGCGCGTCACCTTCACCGCCACCTCGCGCTTCAGCCGCAGGTCGCGCGCGAGGAACACCTCCGCGAAGCCGCCGGAGCCGATGCGCTCCCCCAGCTCGTACGTCGGCCCGAGGAGCCGGCGCAGCTTGGGGAGCACCTCGTCCATCGTGATCCCGCTGATCTCGGGCACGACGTACTCGCCCGTGTGGCGGTCGATGCCGGCGGGCGTCGCCGTGCCGCACGCGTAGCAGAACGCGGCGTACGTCGGCAGCGGGGTCTTGCAGCTGGGGCAGGAACGCGCGGTCTGCGGCAAACGCCCCTCCGGGCGGGTGGAAAGCCGCCCGACGATGCGGCCCGAGCCGCACGGACGCAAGGCTGTGGCGCCGGCCCGCCAGCGCAAGAGGACACCGGCGGGTCCCCCCGACGCCCCCCGACGCCTCCTCCATAAGCGCCGCGGGGGGCGGCCATCGGCCGCCCCCCGCGCTCCCTCCCCCATCTCGAGCTCAGACCCGGCTCACAGCCGGACCTGCACCGCGTCCGTCAGCCGGATGGCGATCCGGGCGCCGTCGTTCAGGCACCCCTCGTAGTTCGCCGTCGCGGCGGCCGTCGCGGCACCCGCCGCGGCACCCGTCGCCGCGCCGATGATCGTGCCCTTGGTGTCCTTGCCGATCACCTGGCCCGCGATCGCGCCGATGACCGCGCCGCCGATCACCTTCTGGCGGTCCTTGCTCGCGGGCTGGTTGCGCACGCGGCTCACGTCCGCGCTCTCGGTCGCGGCGTCCACCGCGTACGTGCGCCCGCCGAACGTCAGCGCCACGACGCGGAAGCCCATCTCGATCTTGTCGCGGATGTTCTCGCTGCGGTCGACCTTCGTCACCTCGACGGTCGCCGTCGCGCCGGCCGGCACGCGCGCGCCGTTGGCGCCCGTCACCGCGTCGCTGACCGTCGCCGTGAAGCGGTCGCCCACCTTGTGGGTGTTCGTGCACACCTTGCTGTTGGACGTCAGCGCGAGCTGCGTGCCGGCGGGCAGGCTGCCCGTGCCGGTGCGCTCGGAGGTCCCGGCGCCGCCCGTGCTGGGCGTCACCGTGTTCCCGCTCGGCGTGCGCGTGGGCGTCGTCGGCGCCGGAGCCGGCGCGGGCGACGTCGGGCGCGGCGCGGTGGGCCGCGGCGCGGGACGCGTGGTCGCGGGGCGCGGGGTGGCCGTCGGCGTCGCGGGGGCCGGCGCGGGCGTCACCGGCGCCGGCGTGGGCTCCGCGGCCGGCACGTCGGTCAGCTGCGGCTGCGCGGCGCTGTCGGCGTTCGCCAGCGCGAGGTCGCGGTTGAGCGCGGAGTCCGACATCGCGGCGTCGGTCTTCTCGCTGCCACCGCAGGCGGCCATCGACGCGGCGGCGGTCAGCGCGAGCACGAGCGGCAGACGGCGACGGATATATTGGGGCATGCGACGACTCCGGGGTGGTGTGGTGTCCGGGGTGCGGAGGTGCCGGTCTGTCGTACCCGCCCGGGCGGGGGGAGTGCCGGAGTGAGCGCCGCCGCAGCGTCCAGCGACCGCGGCCGCGGGCAAGCTCGCTCGGGGGCAAGGCCGATGCCAGCCTCGGCCGCGTTGCGCCGCCTCGTGCCCTTTCTTGTGCCCTACCGCACACGTCTGGCGGTCGGGCTCGCCCTCGTGGTGGCCTCGGCCGCCATGGGCAGCGTCGTGCCGTGGCTCCTCCGCGCCGCGATCGACGCCCTGCGCGCGGGCGCGCCGGCCGCGCGCCTCTGGACGCTCGCCGCGACGATGGTCGGCCTCTCGCTCGTCGGCGGGTTCGGGCGCTTCTGGATGCGCGAGATCCTCAACGGCATCAGCCGCGAGGTCGAGACCGACCTCCGTGACACCGTCTTCGGACACCTGCTGTCCCTCGACGCCGCCGCCCTCGCGCCCTGGCGCACCGGCGAGCTGATGGCGCGCCTCACGAACGACCTCAGCGCCGTCCGCATGGCCGCCGGCCCGGCCATCATGTACCTCACCAACACGATCGCCGGCGGCGCCTTCGCGCTCGTGTTCATGCTGCGCATCGACGCGCGCCTCACCGGGCTCGCGCTCCTCCCGATGGCGCTGCTGCCGGTCGTCATGATCCGCCTCGGCCGCCTGGTCCACGACCGCTTCGAGGCGGTGCAGGAGCACTTCGGCGCGATGACGACGCGCGTGCAGGAGAACCTCTCGGGGACGCGCGTCGTGCGCGCCTACCGCCAGGAGGCCGCGGAGGAGGAGCGCTTCGGCGCCGCGAACGCGGAGTACGTGCGCCGCAACCTCGCGCTCGCGCGGCTCAACGGCGTCATGAACCCGGCCTTCGGCCTGCTCGCGGGCCTCGGCTCGGTCGTCGTGCTGGGCGTCGGCGGCACGCTCGCGGTGCGCGGCACGATCACCGTCGGCGCCTTCGTCGCCTTCGGCCTCTACCTCGGCATGCTCACCTGGCCGCTCATCGCGCTCGGCTGGGTGACGAACCTCTTCCAGCGCGGCGCGGCGTCGATGGCGCGCATCGTCGACGTGCTCGACACGCGCGCGACGATCGTCGGCCCCGCGACGCCGGCCACGCTGCCCCCGCTCGCCGACGGGGCGGTCGCGCGCACGGGACGCCGCGTGCAGTTCCGCGACGTCGGCTTCCACGTTCCCGCGCCCGAGGGAACGCCGCCGCGCTGGGCGCTGCGGCACGTCTCGTTCGACCTGCCCCCGGGCGGCCTGCTGGGCGTCGTGGGCGCGATCGGCAGCGGCAAGACGGCGCTGCTGGAGCTCGTGCCGCGCCTCTGGGACCCGCAGGAGGGCGAGATCCTGCTCGACGGCGTGCCGCTGCGCGCGCTGCCGCTGGACGTGCTGCGCCGCGAGATCGGCTTCGTGCCGCAGGAGTCGCTGCTCTTCAGCGACACGGTGGGCGCGAACATCGCCTACGGCCTCACGGAGAGTGCGACGACGTCTCCACTCGGCGCTCCGCGCTCGGCGCTCGCTCCGTTCCGGGACGACCCGAGG
>CBHYLO010000488.1:0-3978 GCA_966128675.1 uncultured bacterium
GGGCGGCGCGACGCGGCGCCCGTGAGCGACGCGCAAGCGCGCGTCCTGCAGACGGCGGTCGGCGCGCGCGACTCGCTGCGGCTGCCCGACGGCTCGCGCATCGTGCTGGCCCCGGGCAGCCGGCTGACCGTCGCGGCGGGCTACGGCGACGGCGCGCGCGAGGTGGCGCTGGAGGGCGCGGGCTGGTTCTCGGTGCGGCACGACGCGGCGCGGCCGTTCCGCGTGCGCGCGGGCGGCGCGCAGGTCGTCGACCTCGGCACCGAGTTCACCGTGCGCACCGACGGGCTGCCCGGCGCGCGCGGCGTGGCGGTCGCGGTGCACGAGGGCTCGGTCTCCATCACCGCGGACACCGACGCGACGTCCGGCGCACCCGCGATCGTGCTCACGGCGGGCGACCGCGGCACGATGGACGAGCAGGGGCGCGTCACCGCGGAGCGCGGCGCGGCGAGCGCCGAGGACGCGGCGTGGACGCGCGGCCGCCTCACGTACCGCGCGACGCCGCTGGTGGTCGTGCAGGCCGACCTGCGCCGCTGGTACGGCGTGGAGCTGCGGCTTTCCGACTCGACGCTCGTGGGCCGGCGCCTGACGGCGACCTTCGACGGCGACCCGATCGAGCGCGTGCTGGACGTCATCGCGCTCGCCGTCGGCGGCGAGGTCACGCGCACGGGCGACGTCGCCGTGCTGCGGCGCCCGCGCGGGAGACCGTGACCGCGGGCGTGCCCGTGCGCGCTGCCTCCCTCCATCGGTCGCGAGCGGCCGCGGCCCTCCTGGCGCTCGCGGCCGCGCCGCGCGCGGTGCACGCCCTCGGTGAGACGACGGGGGATGCGTGCGTGCCGCGCGTCGTCGCCGACTCGGCGCGCCCCGCGTGGCCCGCGCCGCTCGACCGCGTGGTCGCCGCGCCGACCGAGGAGCTGACGCTGCGCGCGGCGCTCGACCGGCTGTCGGCGGCGGGGCGCGTGCGGCTCTCGTACAGCCCCGACCTGCTCCCGCTCGACCGGCGCGTGTGCGTGGCGACGGAGCGCGGCACGCTCGGCGACGCGCTCGTGGCGGTGCTCGCCGGTACCGGTGCCGCGCCCGTGGTCGCGGGCCCCGACCAGATCGTGCTCGCGCCCGCGCGCAACGCCGCCGCCAACGACGCGGTGCCGATGCTCGCGCGGTCCACCGAGCGGCTGCAGCGCGTCGTCGTGACCGGCACGGCGTCGGGCGGCACCGAGCGCGCGTCGCCATACGGGCTGGCGGTGCTCGACGGCCGCGCGGTCGAGCGCGAGAGCGTGCAGTCGATGGCGCAGCTGCTCGACGGCGCGGTGCCGGGCGTGTGGATGTGGGCGCAGTCGCCCACCAGCCTCCTCGCGCGCTACGGCAGCGTGCGCGGCGCGAGCTCGTTCGGCGTCAGCACGCCCAAGGTCTACATCGACGGGATCGAGGTCGCGAACCCGCTGCTGCTGACGCAGATCGACCCGGCGCGCGTGCAGCGCATCGAGGTGATCCGCGGCCCGCAGGGCGCGGCGCTGTACGGCGCGGACGCGATCAGCGGCGTCGTGCAGATCGTCACCCGCCACGAGAGCGCGGGCGGCGGCGCGCCGCGCGCGCAGCTCCGCGGCAGCGCGGGTACGTCCACCAGCGCGTTCGCCGACGGCGGCGTGCTGACGCAGGACCACTCGCTGGCGCTGCGCGCCGGCAGCGCGGCGCGCTCGGCGTCGCTCGGCGTCACGCTCTCGACGCTCGGCGCGTACGTGCCCGGCGCGCGCGCGCAGCAGCTGCTCGCCCACGGGAGCGCGCGGCGCGTCGGCGCGCGCAGCGTCCTCACGGGGACGGCACGCCTGTATGCCACCGACGCCGACGCGCCGGTCAGCCCACTGCTGGCGGGCCTCGCCACGGGCGGCGTCGTGCCCGTCCCGTCGGCGCTGGGACGGCTGCGCTCCGTCATGCACGCGGCGACGGACTCGGGGCCGCGCGCGCGGCAGGACACGCTGCTGCAGCCCGCGCTCGCGGATTCGGCCGGCCGGCAGCGCGCGCGCCAGTACACGCTCGGCGGCTCGGCCACCATGCAGTCCTCGGCGCGGTGGACGCACACGTTCATCGCCGGCATCGACGGCTACCGGCTGGCGGGCGTCGCGGCCGACGGGATGCTCGTCCCATCGGCGACCGACTCGGCGCTGCGTGCGGCGCGCGGCGGTGCGGACCGCGTCACGCTGCGCGCGAGCAGCACCGCGCGCTTCGGCGCGCCCGAGGCGCGGGCGTTCGTCTGCAGCGCGGGCCTGGAGCACTCGACGGCGCGCGAGACCTCCAACGGCTCCGGGACACGCCTCGCGACGCGCGACGAGCGCGGCATGATGGGCGCGCCGCCGGTCGCGCAGCTGGCGTCCGGCACGACCTGGTGGAGCAACACCGGCGCGCTCGCGCAGGGCCAGCTGTCGTGGCGCGAGTCGCTGTTCCTGAGCGGCGGCGCGCGCGTGGAGCACGTCAGCAGCCCGTCCAGCGGCGCGCAGGTCGCGCTGCTGCCGATGCTCGGCGCGTCGTGGGTGCGCGAGGTGGGGCCGTGGACGGCGAAGCTGCGCGGCGCGTACGGGCGCGGCATCCGTCCGGCGCGCACGGTCATGCGCGGCGCCACGTGGACGGGCGGGCGCGTGCAGGGCGCGCTGACGTCGCTCGAGCCGGAGGAGCAGGCCGGCACCGAGGTCGGCGTCGACCTGCTGCTCGGCAGCCGGCTGGGGCTGCGGGCGACCCGCTTCGACCAGCGCGCCTCGGGGCTCGTGCAGCCGGTCGCGATCGTCGTCGACAGCGCGCCGGGTGGACGCGGGCCCGGGATGCGTGGGCCGCGCATCGCGTACGACCTGCAGAACGTCGGGGCCATCGACAACCGCGGCTGGGAGCTGCAGGCGACGTCCGCCGCCGGTCCGCTCAGCGTCGCGGCGACGCTGTCGCTCGTGTCGAGCCGCGTCGACCGCCTGGCCAGCGGCTACCGCGGCGACCTGCGCGCGGGCGACCGCATCCTCGAGGTGCCGGCGCGCTCCGTCGGCCTCACCGCCGCGTGGACGACGCCGCGCTGGACGATCGCGTCCACGCTGTCGCGCGCCGACGACTGGATCAACTACGACCGCCTGGCGCTGGCCGAGGCGGTGGGCTCGACGCTCGGCGGCGAGCCGGTGCCGGGCGGGGCCGGCGCGCGGCCGCCCGTGGGCGCGCAGCTGCGCAGCTTCTGGCGGACGTACGACGGCAGCACGCGGATCGGCGCGCGTGCCACCGTCGGGCTGTGGGGGCGCAGCGCGATGACGCTCGGCGTGGAGAACCTGCTCAACCGGCAGCTCGGGGAGCCGGACAACGTGACCGTCGTCCCCGGCCGCACGCTCTCGCTCGGACTCCGCACGGGCTTCTGAGCGGCTAGCTTTCCGGGGTGCCCGCCGCGCGCGAACCACGAAGGCCGCGTCCGCGTTGAGAGGGCGAACCTTCAACCCCACGCCGCCCGTCATGACCGCTTCCGTCGCGCCGTCCGCCATTCCCGCCGTGGGCGCTGCCGCGCCCGACTTCACCCTCGCCAGCACGTCGGGCGGGAAGGTGACGCTCTCCGCGCTGCGCGGCCGCCCCATGCTGCTCGCGTTCTTCCCGCTCGCCTTCACCAGCACCTGCACGGCCGAGCTGTGCGCGTTCAGCGACGACTGGGACGTGTTCGGCGAGCGCGGCGTGCACGTGCTCCCGATCAGCGTCGACGCCGTGCCGTCGCTGAAGGCGTTCAAGGAGCACTACTCCATGAAGGTCGACCTGCTGAGCGACTTCAAGCGCGAGGCGTCGCGCGCCTACGGCGTGCTGCACGAGGAGCGCTACCACTCGCTGCGCGCGTACTTCCTCGTGGACGCCGAGGGGATCGTGCGCTGGACGCACGTCGAGACGGTGCCGGGCGAGCACCGCTCGAACGCCGAGATCCTGGCCGAGGTCGCGAAGCTCGGCTGATCGCATCTCCGGCAAGTGCGACGGGGCGCG
>CBHYLO010000489.1:0-3975 GCA_966128675.1 uncultured bacterium
CCTGACCCTCGCCGTGACCCGCATGCGTCCGTCCGCCGCCCTCCGCCGCGCCGCGCCCGCCGCGCTGCTCGCCCTCGCCGCCGCGCCCGCCGCGCGCGCGCAATCGCCCGCCGCCGGCGCGCTGGACGCCGAGATCGGGCGCGCGGTGACCGCGATCCTGCCCAAGGTGGTGGCGTGGCGCCGCGACATCCACGAGCACCCCGAGCTGGGCAACCGCGAGACGCGCACGGCCGCGCTGGTCGCCGAGCACCTGAAGAAGCTCGGCATGGAGGTGCGCACGGGCGTCGCGACGACGGGCGTGGTCGCGGTGCTGAAGGGCGGGCGGCCGGGCCCCGTGGTCGCGCTGCGCGCGGACATGGACGCGCTGCCGGTGACCGAGCAGGTGGACCTGCCGTTCGCGTCGAAGGTGAAGACGACCTACAACGGCCAGACGGTCGGCGTCATGCATGCGTGCGGGCACGACATGCACGTCGCGATGCTGATGGGCGCGGCCGAGGTGCTGGCGGGGATGAAGGACCGGCTGCCGGGCACGGTGAAGTTCATCTTCCAGCCCGCGGAGGAGGGCCCGCCGGGCAACGAGAAGGGCGGCGCGATCGAGATGATGGCGCAGGGCGCGCTGGCGAACCCGAAGCCGGACGCGATCTTTGGCCTGCACGTCGGCGTCACCTCGGCAGAGGCGGGCCACCTCACCTACAAGCCGCTCGGCTTCATGGCGGCGGCGGACTTCTACACGGTGACGGTGCGCGGCAAGCAGGTGCACGGCGCGACGCCGTGGGCGGGGGTCGACCCGATCGTCGTCGGCGCGCAGATCGTGACCGGGCTGCAGACGGTCGTCAGCCGGCAGATGGACCTCACGAACTCGCCGGTCGTGGTGACGGTGGGCGCGTTCCAGGGCGGCGTGCGCAACAACATCATCCCTGACTCTGTGGTGATGATGGGGACGATCCGCACCTTCGATCCGGCGATGCGGAAGGACGTGCAGATGCGCGTGAAGCGCACGGCCGAGCAGATCGCGGCGGCGTCGGGCGCGACGGCGACGGTGGACATCGTGGAGCGCACGCCGGTGACGTCGAACGATCCCGCGCTGACGGAGCGGATGGTCGCCTCGCTGCAGCGCGTCGCGGGCCCGCAGAACGTCACGCTCGGCCGTCCCGTGACCGGGGCGGAGGACTTCGGCTACTTCGCGGAGCAGGTGCCGGGGCTGTTCGTCTTCCTGGGCGTGCGGCCGAAGGGGAGCCCGGAGAGCGCGTTCGTGTCGAACCACAGCCCGAAGTTCTTCGCCGACGAGGCCGCGCTGCCGAACGGGGTGAAGGCGCTGGTGACGCTGGCGACGGACTTCCTGGCGCAGCCGAAGCCGGCGGGGCGGACGACGTCGAGCCGCTGACGCGGCTGGCGCAGCGTCGTCGCGACGGACCCCTGTTCCCCTTTGGGAGGGATCCTGAGCATCCGTATCCTCCCCAACAGGCCAACCGGTCCGGCGTGACGAGACAGGGCTTCAGAGTCCGCAGCCCGCAGCCCGCAGCCATCCTGGTCGGTGAGTCTTGCTAAACATTTAGATTGGCGGATCTTCGGCGACGCTGTCTCGGATGGGCGCACTCATCGTCCCACAGGGAGCTCCGCCATGGCACCACGCACGCACCGCCGGCTCGCCGGCGTCGCCCTCGCCACGCTGCTGTCCGCCGTCCCGCTGGCCGCCCAGGGGCCGGTCGGCACCGGGGTGAACGTCAGCAACAACCGCGACCAGAGCTGGGACGTCGGCACCGGCTCGGCGCCGGCGTTCGTCGACGCCTACCTGGTCACGAGCAACCCGGGCTGGCAGAACTTCACCGGCCCGCAGGCCGCCCGCTGGATCTCGTTCGACTTCGACGCCACGGGGCCGGGCGGCGGCTCGCCGTACACGTTCCGCCAGACCTTCGACCTCACCGGCTACGACGCGTCCACCGCGACCTTCGCCTTCCGCTGCATGGTCGACAACACCTTCCTCGGCTGGCGCCTGAACGGGGCGGCGCTCACCGGCGGCGGGAACGGCTCGTTCGGCTCGACGGGCGTCTGCGGCGCCCACGGCGCGGGCTTCGGCGGCACGCAGACGGTGAACGCGGGCTTCCTGGCGGGCCTCAACACGCTGGAGTTCGTGACCGATGGCGACGCGGTGACCGACGCGCTGATCGTCGACGTCACGAGCTTCTCCGCGCGGCCGACGGGCTCGGTCGTCCCGGAGCCGGGCACCTGGGCGATGCTCGCCACGGGGCTGCTCGCGGTCGGCGGCATCGCGCGGCGCCGGCGGCTCACGGCCTGAGACACAGGACGCGCCACGCGCGACGGGCGGGCCTCCACGAGGCCCGCCCGTCGTGCCTCCCGGCCGTCACTCGTCGCCGAGCGCGTCGGCGAAGAAGGGCTCCAGCTCGAGCACGAACGGGGCGGCGGCGCCCGGCGGCAGCCACTCCAGCCGCTCGCCCACGACGTCGACGCGCCCGTCGGGGCAGGAGCGCTCGACGAGCCGCGTCTCCGGATCGACGATCCAGTACTCGGGCACGCCCATCCGCGCGTAGAAGCGGCGCTTGACCAGCCGATCGTAGCGCGCCGTGCTGGGCGACAGGATCTCGATCGTGAGCAGCACGCGCGTGACGTCCGACCAGACCCGCGGGCGCGCGGTGCCCGGCTGCCACGGCACGACGAACAGGTCCGGCTGCACGACGGTCCCCAGGGCGACGCGCAGGTCCGCGGGCGACCAGAACAGTCGCCCGAACCGCTCCGCCTTGAGGTACTGATGGAGGCGAACCCCGAGCTCCTGCTGGACGTCGTGGTGCGGGACTCCCGGTGAGGGGCTCACGAGGAGCTCCCCGTCCACCAGCTCGTAGCGCGGCCAGTAGCTCTCCTGGCGCTCCGTGTACGTCCAGACGTCGTCGGCGGTCCACGCCGGCGTGGGAGTCGGAGCGCTCGGGGGTGGCAGCGACATGCCCATAGTCTGCTCGGTGCGCGGCGTGGATGGCAAGCGAACATCTTGCACGGTGCCGCGCGCCCGCCGCGCGCTCCGCATCCGTCCGACGCCACCCGTACCGCCCGCCCGCATGGAGATCGGGATCTACACCTTCGCCGAGACGTCGCTGGACCCGCGCACCGGCCGCGCGACGAACGCGCGGCAGCGGCTGCACGACCTGCTCGAGGAGGTCGAGCTCGCGGACCGCGTGGGGCTCGACGTCTACGGCGTGGGCGAGCACCACCGGCCCGACTACGCGGTGTCGTCGCCCGCGGTCGTGCTGGCGGCGGCGGCCGCGCGCACGTCGCGCATCCGCCTCACGAGCGCGGTCACGGTGCTCAGCTCCGACGACCCGGTGCGCGTGTTCCAGGACTTCGCGACCCTCGACCTGCTGTCGAGCGGCCGCGCGGAGATCATGGCGGGGCGCGGCTCGTTCATCGAGAGCTTCCCGCTGTTCGGGCAGGACCTCGACGACTACGACGCGCTGTTCGCGGAGAAGCTGGCGCTGCTGCTGGCGCTGCGCGACGACGAGCGCGTGACGTGGCCCGGCAGCCGCCACACGCAGCGCATCGAGGACCGCGGCGTCTATCCGCGCCCGGTGCAGGACCCGCTGCCGGTGTGGATCGCGGTCGGCGGCACGCCGCAGTCGGTGGCGCGCGCGGGCGCGCTCGGCCTCCCGCTGGCGCTGGCGATCATCGGCGGCGCGCCGCAGCGCTTCGTGCCGCTGGTGGAGCTGTACCGCGAGAGCGCGCGGCGCGCGGGCCACGACCCGGCCGCGCTGCCGGTGAGCATCAACTCGCACGGCTTCCTGGCCGAGACGACGGACGCCGCGGTCGCGGCGGCGGGGGCGCCCAACCCGGGGGTGAGGGGGCGCCGCGCGGAAGGGGCAAGCTCTTTCGGGAGGGAAGCATGGCAGGTCTCTCTCTCGACGACGGGGTTTTGCAAGCCATGCGCCGCGAGGGCGGCCCGTCCGATCACGTCGAGATCGCGTCGCATCC
>CBHYLO010000490.1:0-3975 GCA_966128675.1 uncultured bacterium
CCGGTCATCCGACCGGCTCGCTCAGCGCCCGCACGATCTGGCAGTCGGCGACCGCGACCCCCCCGCGGCACTCGCCGATGACCCGCCGGAGCTCGGTCCGGAGCGCCGAGAGTTGCGCGAGCTTCGCCTCGACCTGGGCCAGGTGCGTGCGGGCCATGGCGTCGACCTCCGCGCACGGGCGCGCCGGGTCGTCGGCGAGGGAGAGGAGGTCGCGCACCTCGTCGAGCGAGAAGCCGAGGTCGCGCGCCCGGCGCACGAAGGCGAGCCGCTCGGCGTCCGCCGTCCCGTAGCGCCGGTAGCCGGCGTGGGTCTGGGCCGCGGTGCCCCGCGCGGGCCGCGGCAGCACGCCGACGCGCTCGTAGTAGCGGATCGTCTCGGCCGTGACGCCGGTGCGCTCCGCCAGCGCTCCGATGGTCATGCCGCCGGCCGCCTCCGCTCCCTTCGCCACCGTGCGCCTCCTGCTCGTGTCGGGTTGACCCTGTAGCGACTGCAGGGTGCATCATACCCCACATGAGTGCCTCCTGCTGCACGACCCCGCCGCCCGCGGCCACGCCGGCTCCCCACGGATCCTACCGCCGGGTGCTCTGGATCGCCCTCGCGGTGAACGCGCTGATGTTCGCGGTCGAGGTGGTCGCCGGCGCCGGCGCCCGTTCGTCGGCGCTGCACGCCGACGCGCTCGACTTCCTCGCCGACGCCGCGAACTACGCGATCAGCCTCTTCGTGCTCGGCGCCGCGCTGCGCACGCGGGCGACGGCCGCCGTGGTGAAGGGCCTCTCGATGGGCGCCTTCGGGCTCTGGGTCGTGGGGCGCGCCGCCTACCACGCGCTGACGGGCACCGTGCCCGCGCCGGAGGTCATGGGCGTCGTCGGCGTCCTCGCGCTGGCCACGAACGCGGGCGTCGCGGCGCTGCTGTACGCGTACCGGCGGGGCGACGCGAACATGCGGAGCGTCTGGCTCTGCACCCGCAACGACATGATCGGGAACGCGGCCCTGCTGCTCGCCGCGAGCGGCGTGTTCGCGACCGGCCGGGGCTGGCCGGACGCGGTGATCGCGCTCGGGATGGCTGCCCTGGCCCTGAGCGGGTCGGTGCAGATCGTCCGGCAGGCGTCGGGCGAGCTGCGGCAGGCCGACGGAGCGAGTGCCGGCGTGCCCGTCTCCCTGCGGGGAGGGCACGCATGAGTCGCGTCGTCGAGCTCGCGGCCGGCGCGGCCCTGGCCCTCACGTCGGGCGCCCTGCACGCGCAGACGCCGGTCTCCCCGGGCGCGCCGGCGGCGGACTCGCTGGCGACGGTGCGCGTGACCGTCCGCCAGGGCGAGGCCCCGGTCGAGGGGGCCATCGTCCGCGTCCTCAATCTCGCGCCGCCGGTCGGCGCCCAGACCGATGCACGCGGGGCGGCGACGGTGCGGCTGCCGGCGGGCGAACGCCGGCTGGTGGTCAGCCGCCTCGGCGTGCGGCCGGACACGCTCGCCCTCGCGCTCCGCGCCGGGCAGGACACGAGCGTGGCGGTGCGGCTGGAGGAGGCGGGCGCGGAGCTGGAGGCGGTCGTGGTCGCCGCCACGCGCGGCGAGCGCCGCGTGGAGGACACGCCGCTGCGCGTCGAGGTGGTCGACGAGGAGGAGGTGGCCGAGAAGCTCGCCATGCGCCCGGCGTCGATCCAGATGCTGCTCGCCGAGACGGGCGGGCTGCGCGTCCAGGCGACGAGTCCGTCCATCGGCGCGGCGAACGTGCGCGTGCAGGGGCTGCGCGGGCGCTACGCGCTGCTGCTCACCGACGGGCTGCCGCTGGCCGGCGAGGGGGGCGGGTTCGGGCTGCTGCAGACGCCCATCGACCTCGCCCGCGTCGAGGTGCTCAAGGGGGCGACGGGGCTCTACTCGGGGGGACTGGGCGGCGTGATCAACATGGTGAGCCGCCGCCCGGGCGCGGAGGCCGAGCACACCGCGCTCGTGAACCAGACCTCGCGCGGCGGCACCGACGGGATCGTGTTCCTCACCGGGCCGATGTCGGCGCGGTGGGGCTACACGCTGCTCGCCGGCGCGCACCGCCAGCGCCGCAACGACGTCGACGCTGACGGCTGGACCGACATGCCGGGCTACGAGCGCGCCGCGCTCCGCCCGCGCCTGTACTACGACGACGGCGCCGGGCGCACGGCGTTCCTCACCGGCGGCTTCACGGCCGAGGACCGCTCCGGGGGGACCACGCGCGGCGGGGCGCTGCCGGGCGGCGGGAGCTTCGCCGAGGCGCTGCGGACGCGCCGCGGCGACGTGGGCGCGCTGGCGCGCTGGGTGGTCGGCGACAGCGGCGCGCTGCGCGGGTCGATCCTGACGGTGCGCGGGTCCGCCGCCGAACAGCGGCACGGCCACCGCTTCGGCGACGTGCGCGAGGACGACCGGCACCGCACCGCCTTCGGCGAGGCCGCCCTCGCGGTGCCGCGCGGCCGCGTGACGTACGTGGGCGGCGTCGCGCTGCAGCAGGACGCGTATCGCAACGCGGACGTGGCGGGGTGGGACTACACCTTCACGACCCCCTCCGCGTTCGCGCAGCTCGACGTCGATCCTGCATCGTGGCTGTCGCTCTCGTCGAGCGCGCGGCTCGACGCGCACGGCGAGTACGGCACGTTCGTGAGCCCGCGCGTCTCGATGCTGCTGCGACGTCCCGCGGAGGGGGCGCTCGCTGGGTGGACGACGCGGCTGTCGGGGGGCACCGGCACGTACGCGCCGACGCCGCTGACCGAGGAGGTGGAGGCGGTCGGGCTGGCGCCCGTCGCGCCGCTGCCCGGCGGCGTCGCGACCTTCGTCGCCGAGCGCGCGCGCAGCGCCTCGCTCGACGTGGGCGGGCCACTCGAGACCGCGCTGGGGCGCCTGGAGATGAACGCCACCGCGTTCGGGTCGCGCATCGCCCGCCCGCTGCAGGTCTACGACACCCCCGGCGTCACCGCGGGCGGTGCGAGCCGGCTCGCGCTGGCGAACGCGCCGGCGCCGACGCGCACGTGGGGCGGGGAGCTGCTCGCGCGCCTCGTCCGCGAGCTCGGAGCGGAGGCCGAGGACGGCGAGGAGCCTCCGGCGCTCCGCGTGACGGCGACGTACGCCTACCTGCGCTCGACCGAGTGCGACCCGGACCGCACGGCCGGCGGCACGTGCGCGCGCCGCGAGGTGCCGCTGACGCCGCGGCACGCGGCGACGCTCGTCGCGAGCGTCGAGCAGGAAGGGAAGAGCCGCCTCGGCCTCGAGGTCTACTACACGGGCCGTCAGGCGCTCGAGGACGATCCGTACCGCGCGCTGAGCCGGCCGTACGTGCTCGTGGGGCTGCTCGGCGAGCGCGCGTTCGCGACCCGCGCGGGCGTGGCGCGGCTGTTCCTCAACCTCGAGAACCTCACGAACGTGCGGCAGACACGGTACGACCCGCTGCTCCGGCCCGTGCGCGGGCGCGGCGGCCGGTGGTCGACGCCCGCGTGGACGGAGCTCGTCGGGTTCACCGCCAACGCCGGGGTGCGGCTCGGCTTCTAGGCACGCCGCGCTACCCCCGTGACGGGCCGGCGCCGCCGAGGCGCGCGAGCGCCCACGCCGCGTGCTCGCGCACGAGCCGCACCGCGTCGTCGAGCGCGCGCGTGCGCACGTCGACGTCGTCCACGGTGCCCACGCTGCCCAACACGACCTCCGCGTTCCGCTTGATCGCCGGCAGCCTGGCGCGCTTCATCGGCGAGCCCTCGAACGCCGCGTGGCATCCGCCGACGTCCATCGCGAGGACGGCGCGCGAGCGGACGCGCGGCCCGTCTCCGGGCAGGGGATGCGGCACACCCGACCGGGTTGTGCCAGATCGTCTCTGACACGGGACGTCGGTTGTGACGAGATCCTACTACCCCACCTGCGCGGAATCGCCAGAAGGCATACGGCTCTGCACGCCGGCCGGGCCCCAACAACGCGCGACGCGCGACACTCCGAGGGGAACTACCAGTCGTACATCGAGGACCTGAAGCGC
>CBHYLO010000491.1:0-3969 GCA_966128675.1 uncultured bacterium
GCGACGCGATCCTGTGACGTGCGACACATCATGGCGAGCGCGGCCACGACTCGCGTCGCGTGTGTTTGCGGCGCGCGTGAAGCGCGCGCGTTGCTTTCGGCTGTTTCACAGCGGGAGGACGCAGTTCCGCGCAGGCGGCGCGCAGGAAGGCTTGGTGCGTCGCGACTCACCGCTCGTAGCGGATCGCCAGTCGGCGGTGAGGGGATGCCCTGCCGGTCGACAAGGGAATGGTGCTTCGAGCCCGGCCTGCCCCTGTCGGTCGGGTTCTGGCGGCGTCATCCCGTCGCTCCGCACCACACCGGCGCTCGACTCGCGATGCACGCGGTGCTGCACGCGGTGATGCATGCAGCGACGGGCACGGGGCGGGATGGCGCGGCTCCGCCGGGCGCCGCATCTTCGCCGGCGAGCGCCCCCCCGCAGTTGAGCTCTGGACGCTCGAACTCCCACCCGCACCCATGCGAGCCGCGAGACTCCTGCCTGCGGTACTCGGATTGGCCCTCGTCCCCGTCGCGCCGGCGTTCGGGCAACGGCGTGCGCCCGAACGTCCCACCAGCACGCTGGTCTGGGGGGGAACGGCCGTCGACGTCGGCGGCACGGTGTCGCCGGATGGGCGCTACGTCTCGTACACGGACTGGAGCACCGGCGACCTCGCGCTGCGTGATCTCACGGCGGATACCGGCCGGGTGGTCGTGGCGGCGAACAACGCGAAGGGCGGCCGCGTCAAAGTGTTCGCCGAGGTCTCGACGATCTCGCGCGACGGCCGCCGCGTCGCGTACAGCCGCTACGACGAGGGCCGCGGACGCTACGAGCTCTGGATCGCCGAGCTGCACGGGGACGCGAAGGCGCGGCGTGTGTACGGCGGTCCCACGGTCGACTGGCTGGCGCCGCGTGACTGGTCGCCCGACGGCCGATGGATCGCCGCGGTGTTCTCCACGAGCGATCTCACCCAGCAGATCGCGCTCGTCCCGACGGCCGGCGGTGACGTGCGCATCGTCAGGTCATACCACCGGCCGGGGAGCACGCGCGTGTTCTTCTCGCCGGACGGGCGCTACCTCGCCTATGACCTGCCCCAGGACTCCGTCGGTGCCCACGACGTGTGGGTTTCCGCCGTGGACGGATCCCAGGCGCAGGGTCAGGACGGGGTGCGGGATGTGGAGCGCGACGTCCTCGTGGTCGCTCACCGGGCCCACGACGTCGCGATGGGGTGGTCGCCGGACGGCCGGTACCTGCTGTTCTCGAGCGATCGCACGGGCAGCACCGCGCTGTTCGGTGTCGAGATGCACCACGGCGCCGCGCGCGGGCTGCCGGTGGCCCTCAAGCCCGATCTCGGCCTCGCCGAGTCCCTGGGCGTGACCCGCGGCGGCGCGCTGTACTGGGGCGCGCTGCCCGGTCGGCGCGGCGGCAGCATCCAGGTCGCCCGGTTCGACCTCGAAACCGGCGCCACCGCCGCCCCCCGCGACGTCAGCCCCAGCCCCCAGGAAGACAACGTCAACCCGAGCTGGTCGCCGGACGGCCGCCATCTCGCCTACGTCTCCAATCGCGGCAGAGCGGGCGACCCGGTCACCATCGTGCTCCGCACGGCGGACGCCGGCGGGCTGGTCCGGGAGATCGAACCGAAGCTGCACGGTGCGCAGCTCGCCGGGTGGCATCCCGACGGCAGGTCGGTGCTCCTCGTGGGCAGGGACCTGGGCGGACGGAACGGTGTGTTTCGGCTCGACCTCGCGACGGGTGCGCAGTCGCTCGTGTTCGCGACGCCCTACGCGCCGACCCTCTCGTTGCCGGCGCTGTCGACGGACGGACGCGTGCTGTACTACTGGAACCGCCTGGACGGCGGCGGCGATCACGTGTTCGTGGCGCGCGACCTGGCGACCGGCGTCGAGCAGGAGCTCGTCCGGCGCCCGTTTCTCGGGGCGATCCTGCTCTCGCCCGACGGCCGGCACATCGCCACGGAGTCGGTGGACCCGCGCACGAACGCGCGAGTCGTCCTCCTCGTGCCGACGGACGGCGCCGCGCCGCGCGAGCTGATGGGTGTGGCGAGCGGGGTCGCTCCGAATGACCTCAGGCGCGTGACGGGTACGGGGGCGCGTGTCGCGCCGGCCTCGTGGGCGCCCGGCGGCCAGTCCCTGGTCGCCAAGCTGCAGCGCGAGCCCGAAGGGCCCGGCGAGTTGTGGCACGTGCCGGTGGACGGTGGTGCGCCGCGCCGGCTCCCCGCGCCGCTGGAGCCGTCGGTCTTCGCGTTCCGCGTGAGCCCGGACGGCCGCCGCGTAGCGTATCGGATCAAGGAGGCGGAGCCGCCGCTCCCGAAGCAGGTCTGGAGCTTCGAGCACTTCATCCCCGCGAAGGACGGCTCGAAGTAGCGGCGGCGCGGGCCTCGCGGGACGCCACAGCCCCCGTCGAAGCGCTGGAGGCTCAGCGACGAAGCCGTGAGACCGGAGTCTGCACCGTCGTGCCGGAGCCATGTCCCTCCCCTCGAGCGGCGCTTCCAGGCGCCGCGACCCGCTCGCGTGGTGGTCGTGAGACCGGCGGTCGAGGACGAGCGCTAGCGCGACGGTGCGAGGCGGCGCGCCAGCACCGCGTCGAGCGCCGCGCGCAGCTCCGCCGACGCGAACGGCTTCTTCAGGAAGCCGTCGATGCCCGCCGTCGCGCCCGCCGTCGCGCCGTCGCGCGCCAGCTCGTCCTCGGCGTAGCCGCTCATCAGGATCACCGGCACGTCCACGCCGCGCGCGCGCAGCTCCGCCGCCGCGCGCAGCCCGTCGAGCCCCGGCATCGTCATGTCCATCAGCACCGCGTCCACGGGCGCCACCGCGGACGCGCCCGTCAGCAGCGCCACCGCCGCCATGCCGTCCGACGCGGTCAGCACCTCGTGCCCCGCGACCTGCAGGATGCGCGTGGAGGTGCGCAGCACCGCCGGCTCGTCGTCCACCACCAGCACGCGCGCGGGCGTCGCGCGCGTCGGCGCCGACGCGGCCGGGGCGTCCGGCCGCGGCGCGTCGGCCGCGTCGGGCGCCGCCAGCGGCAGGAAGAGCGTGAAGCGCGCGCCGCGGCCGGGCGCGGTGACCACGCGCAGCCCGCCGTGGTGCGCGCGCACGACGCCCAGCAGCGCCGCCAGCCCGAGCCCGCGCCCCGTGAACTTCGTGCTGAAGAACGGGTCGAAGATGCGGTCGAGCAGCGCCGCCTCCATGCCGCACCCGTCGTCGGCCACCTCGACCACCGCGTACGGGCCCTGCGCGGGCATGTCGGGCGCCGCGTGGCGCAGCGCCAGCTCGCGCTGCGGCGCGCGCTCCACGCCCACGCGCACCGTCAGCCGCCCCGGCCCGTCGCCGATCGCCTCGGCGGCGTTGGTGGCGAGGTTCATCACGACCTGGCGCAGCTGCGTCGCGTCCGCCTCCACCGGCACCGCGTGCGCGTCCACCCGCACGTCGAACGCGATCGTGCGCGGCACCGCGCTGCGCACCAGCGCCAGCATGTCGGGCACCAGCGCGGCCAGGTCCACGCGCTCCACCACCAGCCGCCCGCGCCCCGCGTAGGCGAGCATCTGCTGCGTCAGCTCCGCCGCGCGCAGCGCCGACGCGCGGATCAGCCCCAGCGTCTCGGCCGCGTCGCCGTGCGCGGGGACGTCCTCGCGGAGCATGTCCGCGTTGGCGAGCACGCCGACCATCAGGTTGTTGAAGTCGTGCGCGATGCCGCCGGCGAGCACGGCCAGGCTCTCGGCCTTCTGCGCCTGCAGCACGCGCACCTCCAGCGCGGCGCGCTCCGCCTCGGCGCGGCGCGCGGCGGTCGCGTCGGTCAGCACGCCCGTCCACAGCGTCGCGCCGCCGTCCTCGCGCGTGGGGCGCGCGTGCGCCTCCACCCAGCGCGGCGCGCCGTCGGCGGTGCGGAGACGGAACTCCGCGTGCCACGGCGCGAGCGCGTCGCGCGACGCCGCCAGCGACGCGGCCACCGCCGCCGCGTCGTCGGCGTGCACGTGGT
>CBHYLO010000492.1:0-3958 GCA_966128675.1 uncultured bacterium
CGACCTGAGATTTCGCGGTGCGGAGACGCGCAGCGGCTCCGCCCGAGAAATCTCCGAGCCGGCCGGCCCCCACGCCGCCCCGAGCCGACGTGCGGCGCTCAGCCCGGCGGGCTCACCGAACCGACGCGGGCGGCGTCCACACGTCGATGCCGCCGGCCTGCGGGCCGACGTCCACCCGCGCCACGGCCTGCCGCGCGCGGAGGTTGATGACCTCCACCGTGCCGGGTTGGGCGCCGATGCCCTCCACCGTCACGAACGCGTACCGGTCGTCCGGCGACAGCGCGACGCCGCTCGGCACGCGGCGCGCGGTCGGGATGCGCGCCAGCTCGCGGCCGCTCGCCACGTCGATCAGCGACACGCTCTGCCCGCGCTTGTTGGTGCCCACCAGCAGCGCGCCGTCGCGCGTCACCGCGAGGTTGTACGTCCCCTCGCCGGTCGGGATGCGGCGCGTCATCGTCCACGACGCGACGTCGATCTCGACGAGGTCGTTCGACTTGTTGCACGCCACCCAGACCCGCTTCCCGTCGGGCGACGGCTGGGCCCAGGTGGGCGAGCAGGCGACGGGCGCCGGCGCGCCCGCATGGTCGGTGTGGCTCGTCATGTCGTGTCCGCTGGCGACGCCGCCCGCGGCCGCGCGGCGCGGCGGCGCGCCCGCCATCCCGTGCTCGGCGCCCTTCGCCAGCGAGAACCAGCGCGCCACCTTCAGGTTGCGGGCGTCGATCTCGACCAGCGCGTCGTCCATCATGCACGCCGAGTAGTGGCGCGTGCCGTCGGGCGACAGCCGCGAGCCGTGCGGCATGGTGCACGTCGGGATGCGCGCCACCTCGGCCATCTCGGGCGCGTAGACCACCGACACCGACGACGGCACCATGTCGCCGTGCAGGTTGAAGTTCACGACGTACACCCAGTTCCCGTCGGGGCTCACCTGCAGCGTCGCCGGGAAGGCACCGAGGGTCACGCGGCCGGCGAGCGAGTCGCCGGCCGTCGTGTACTTGAGCAGCGCGCCGTTGGGCGTGCCGTGCGCCGTGGACACGAAGTAGTGCCGCCCGTCGGGCGCCACGCCCACGCCGTGCGGGCCGAGCAGCTCCGTGGGGTTGGTGCCGACGCGGAACTGCCGCTCGATCTTCGCGCCCGCGGGGCCGAACCGCACCAGCTGGATGCGGTCGTCCCCCTCGGAGCCCACGAACAGCAGGTAGTCGCGCGCGGGCGGCGCGGGCGCCGCCGGCTGCTGCGCGCGCAGCGGGGCGGCCGCCAGCAGCAGCGCGGCCGCCGTCGCGAGGCGCGTCATGGCACCACCGGGGGCTTCGGCACCACGCGCATCACCCAGAGCCCGTTGTTGAAGTCGTTCACGTAGGCCAGCCCGTCCTTCGGGTTCACCACGACGCCCCAGGTGAAGGCGGCGTTCTTCACGTTGCCCTCCATGTCGGCGGTGTTGAACGACGCGATCTCGCGCCCCTGCGCGCGCAGGTCGCCGCGCAGCTCGCCGCCGATGTCGAACACGTGGAAGCCGGCGTCGTAGGCGCCGATGTAGAGCGTGTCGCCCGTCGCCCAGACGTTGTGCACGCCGCCCTGCTCCGGCGTGTACCACGCGACCGACTTCGGGTGCTCGATGTCGCTGACGTCGATCACCTGCAGCGTGCCGTACATGCGCGACGCCGAGGCGTCCTTGGCGCCCTTCACGTTGCCGTTGCGATAGACCTCGTCGCCGATGAACACGTACTTGCCGCCGCGCTGCCGCCACGCGGTGTGCGTGCCGCGCGTGAAGCCCGGCGCCGACGCCTGCTCCACCTCGCGGTACAGCGAGTCGAGGTCGTACTTGAACTGCGTCACGAGCACCGGCTTCGCCGGCGTGCCGCCCTTGACGCCGTTGCCGATGTCGAGGATCACCAGCCCGTCGTTCCAGTAGCTGGCGTAGAGCAGCCCGTCGTGGATGTCGATGTCGTGCACGTAGCGCGCGGCGTCGGGGCGCGCGGTGCGGAACTCCGTCACGCGCCGCGGCTTGGCCGGGTCGTCGATGTTCACGACGTCCACCGCGCCCGTGCCGTCGTTCGTGAGGAAGACGTGCTTGCCGTGCGTCGGGTGCTCGTACAGGTAGACGGAGTGCACGCCGCCCGTGACGCCGTCGGTGAAGTCGGCGATCTGCTTGGGGTGCAGCGGGTCGCGCGTGTCGGCGATGACGATGCCGTTCTTGCGGTCGGCCGCGCCCTCGCGCGTGAACACCATCACGTTGCCGTCGGCCGTCGTGACCATGTCGTTCACGAGGCGCGTGTTGGCCATGATCGAGTCGACGACCACCGGGCCGGCGGGATTCGAGATGTCGATCGCGTACACGCGGTCGCCGCCGCCGTGCGTGCCCAGGTAGGCGACCCTGCCGTTCGGGTGGATCCAGACCTCGGACGTGGGGAAGGCCGTGCGCGGCAGGCGCCCCACCACCTCGACCGGGCGGCGGACGTTGCGCTCCTCGACCTTCACCAGCGTGGTCGCGCTGGCGCCGGGGCCGTAGCTCGCCGTCACCAGGTACTCGCCCGGGCGGTAGCCGACGAACGCGCCCGTCGCGTCGATCTGCCCGTCGCCGGGGGAGAACGACCACGTCGGCGTCACGCCCGACAGCGCGCGCCCGTCGCGGCCGCGCACCTCGGCGCTCAGGCGCACCACGTCGCCCTGCCGCACCGACGTCGGCACGGGGGCGATCACGGCGCGCGCGCCGGCGGCGGCCAGCACGCGCACCGGCACGGTCGCGCGCGCGGCGCCGGCGGCCGCGGTGAGCGTGGCGCTCCCCGGCGCGACCGCGGTCAGCAGCCCGTTGGCGTCCACGCGCGCGACGGCGGGCGCGCTGCTCGTCCAGCGCACCGGCTCCAGCGCGCGGTCGTTGGCCTTCGAGAACGGGATCGCGTCCAGCCGCAGCACCTGGCCGGCGAGCAGCGCCGACACCGGCGTGCGCACGTCCACGCGCGCGGCGGCGGCCGGGACGATCTGCAGGTCGACGTTGCGGATGAACGGGCGCGTCCCCGGCACCAGCGCGACGACGCTCAGCGGCATCTTGCCGACCGAGCTCGCGACGACCATCCCGCTGCTGTCGATCGCGCCCTCGCCCTGGCCGCCGCGCATCGTGTAGCGGATGATCGCGCTGGGGATGGGGCGGCCGGACGCGTCGAGCGCGCGCACCACGAGGCGCGCCGAGTCGCCGGCGGTGAAGCGTCCGCCGGCGGGCGAGACGTCGAGGCGCGCGATGGGCGACGCTGGCAGGAGCGAGGAGGGCGCCGGCTCGGCCGGCGTCTGCGCGCCGGCCGTCGTGGCGGCCAGCGCGGCGGCCAGCGAGGCGGCGGCGAGCATCGCGGCGCGCAGTGCGGCGCGCGGGCGGAAGGTTCGGGGCATGGGGCTCACTTGGGGGTGCGGGTGCCGAGCAGCTCGAAGGTGCCGTCGGGATACTCGGCGGCGCCGCGCACCGCGTTGTCGGGGCGCACGCGCAGCAGCGCGGTCGCGAAGGCGTTCGTCTCCGCCCACTGGATCAGCAGCGCGGCCTCGCCGTCGCGCGGCACCACCGAGATCAGCGGGCGCACGCGGCCGCTGGTGCCGATGAAGGTGCCGCCCCAGCGCCCGGCGCTGTCGGCGACGACGACGGTGAACGGGATGGTGTCGCGGCCGACCACGAGCTTCATGGCGTAGCGGCCGGCGGGGGAGAAGGCGGCGGCGCGGGCGGGAGCCTGCGCGGCGAGCGGCGCGGCGCCGAGCAGCAGCGCGGCGGCGAGCGGACGGGCGAGGGACATGACGGAGGGGGAAGCGGGGAGTCCGGCGCGCCCAACTTGGGAAGGCCGGTGCACCGTGTCCAGCCGCTCAGTTCGCGCGGGTCCGCGCCTCCGCGGTCGCGAGCCAGCCGCGCCGCCCGTCGACCTCCACCAGCACGTAGTCGCCGAACCGGCCGTACACCGGCGCGTCCACCCGCGCGAGCAGCGGCGCC
>CBHYLO010000493.1:0-3939 GCA_966128675.1 uncultured bacterium
CGCTTCCTCCCGCAGTATCCGCAGTGGAGCCGCGTGACCATCCGGCAGCTGCTCGGCCACACGTCGGGGATCCACAGCTACACGGCGAACCCCACGTGGGCCAAGCGCATGGCGGATCCGCTCACGCCGGACTCGCTGCTCGCCTTCGTCGCGCGCGACACGTTCGACTTCGCGCCGGGCACCGGGTACCGCTACAACAACACCGGCTACTTCCTGCTCGGGCAGGTGCTGGAGCGCGTGAGCGGCACGCCGTATCCGGAGCTGATCCGGAAGAGCTTCTTCGGGCCGCTGGGCATGCGCACCGCCACGTACTGCCCGGACGAGCCGGCGCCGCCGCTGCACGCGGCCGTGTACGACCGCTCGCCCGCCGGCATCGTGCCCGCGCAGAAGATCAGCATGACGAGCCCGTACGCCGCGGGCGCCGTCTGCCTCTCGGTGCCCGACTTCCTGCGCTGGCAGACCGCGCTCACGAGCGGGCGCGTGGTGACGCCGGCGACGTACGCGCGCATGACGCGCTCGGACACGCTGGCCAACGGGAACCCCACGAACTACGGCTGGGGCCTCGCGCCGGGGATGCTCGGCAGCCACCCGATGGTGCAGCACGGCGGCGACATCCCGGGCGGCAGCGCGCAGCAGATGTGGCTCCCCAACGACTCGCTGCGCGTCGTGGTGTTCACGAACACGCTCGGCAGCGGGCCGGGCGCGCTCGCGCGGAACCTGGCGGCGGCGGTGGTCGGCGAGCCGCTGCGCGCGGCGCCGGCCGCGCCCGTGGCCGTCGCGCTCCCGCCCGAGCGGCGCGACGCCGTGGTGGGCGCGTACGTGCTCACCGGCCCGGGAGGCAAGCCGCTGCCGCTCGTGGTGAAGCTGGACGGCGACCGGCTCGTCGCGCAGCCCGAGGGGCAGGGCGCGATGCCCCTCACCTACATCGGCGACGACACCTTCGGCGTCGGCCCGGACGCGCCCATCCGCCTGCGCTTCGCGCGCGAGGGCGGGAAGGTCGCGCGCGTGACGCTCCTGCAGGGCGGCCAGACCATCGAGGGCGTCCGCACGCCCTGAGCGGCACCGGGAGGTGCCCGGAGGGGAGGCGACTGGCGATACTTCGGGCCCCGCCTGCCTCGCACTCCGTGACCTCCCGCTCCACGTCATGACGCTCGACCAGAACAGCATCATCGGCGTCGTCGGCGCCGGCGCCATGGGCGGCGGCATCGCGCAGGTCGCGCTGCGCCACGGCCACGCCGTCGTGCTGGCCGACGCGCGCCCGGAGGCGGTGGACCGCGCCGTCGCCGCCATCGGCGCGGCGTTCGCGCGCGACGTCGAGAAGGGGCGCCTGAGCGCCGGCGAGGCGGAGTCGGCGCGCGGGCGGTTGTCGGTGGTCCGCGGCGTCGACGACCGCGAGGGCTTCGCGGCGGCGTTCGGGCGCTGCGCGCTGGTCATCGAGGCGGTGGTCGAGGACCTCGCCGTGAAGCGCGGCACCTTCGAGCGGCTGGAGGGCGTCGTGCCCGCGGAGTGCGTGCTGGCGACCAACACGTCGTCGCTCTCGGTGGCGTCCATCGCGGGCGGCTGCCGGCGGCCCGGGCGCTTCGTCGGCGTGCACTTCTTCAACCCGGCACCCGTGATGCCGCTGGTGGAGATCGTGCCCGCGCTCGTGACCGCGCCCGACGTCGTCGCGGCCGTGCGGCCGCTGGTGGACGCGTGGGGGAAGACGACCGTGCTCGCGTCGGACACGCCGGGCTTCATCGTCAACCGCGTGGCGCGCCCGTATTACGGCGAGTCGCTGCGGCTGCTCGACGAGGGCGTCGCGAGTGCGGCGACGATCGACTGGGCGATGCGCGAGCTGGGCGGCTTCCGCATGGGGCCCTTCGAGCTGATGGACTTCATCGGCCACGACGTGAACTTCGCCGTCACGCGCTCCGTCTACGAGCAGACCTTCCACGACCCGCGCTACCGGCCGTCGATCACGCAGCAGCGCCTCGTCGAGGCGGGGCGCCTCGGGCGCAAGTCGGGCCACGGCTTCTACGACCACCGCGACGGCGCCGCGCGCCCCGAGCCCGCGCGCGACGAGGCGCTCGGCCGGCAGCTCCTGGAGCGCGTGCTCGCGATGCTGGTGAACGAGGCGTTCGACGCGGTGCACTGGGGCGTCGCGAGCGCGGCCGACGTCGAGCTGGCGATGACGAAGGGCGTCAACTATCGGCGCGGCCTCATCGCGTGGGGCGAGCAGCTGGGCCTCGCGCGCGTCGCCGCGACGATCGACGCGCTGCGCGAGCGCTACCAGGAGGACCGCTACCGCGTGTCGCCGCTGCTGCGCGCGCGCGCCGCGAGCGGCGCCAGCCTGCTGCGCGCGTGACCGCGCGCGTGAGCGACGACCCGCGGGACGATCCGCAGGCGGTGGCCGAGCGCGTGGTGGCGTCCATGATGGACGCGGACGCCTTCAGCCGGTGGCTGGGCGTCGAGGTGCTGGCCGTCGCGCCGCACCGCGCGACCATCCGCATGACCGTGCGCGACGAGATGGCGAACGGCTTCGGCGTCTGCCACGGCGGCGTCACCTTCGCGTTCGCGGACAGCGCGCTCGCCTTCGCCAGCAACACCCGCGGCACGGTCGCGATGAGCATCGAGAACGCGATCGGCTACCCGGCGCCCGCGCGGCCGGGCGACGTGCTGACCGCGGTGGCCGAGCCGGACACGCCGGGCCGGCGCGTGGGCTTCTACCGCGTGCAGGTCACCAACCAGCGCGGCGAGGCCGTGGCCCATTTCCGCGGCACGGTGTACGACACGGGTCGGCCGCACGCAGCGAGTCCGCGCGGCGGCGACCCTTCCTCCGAATCCTGACGTCATGACGCACGCCTTCCTCGTCGACGGCGTCCGCACCCCGGTCGGCGCCCTGGGAGGGGCGCTGAGCGAGGCGCGGCCCGACGACCTCGCCGCGCACGTGATCCGTGCGCTCGTTGCCCGCCACCCCGGCCTCGATCCCGCGCGCATCGCCGACGTCGTCCTCGGCTGCGCCAACCAGGCGGGCGAGGACAACCGCAACGTCGCGCGCATGGCGGGGCTGCTCGCCGGGCTTCCGGACAGCGTGCCGGGCGAGACGGTGAATCGCCTCTGCGCCTCGGGCATGAGCGCGGCCGCCAACGCGGCGCGTGCGGTGCGGCTGGGCGACGGCGACGTCTACGTCGCGGGCGGCGTCGAGAGCATGACGCGCGCGCCGTACGTGATGTCGAAGTCGTCGAAGCCGTTCGGCCGCGACGTCGAGCTGTTCGACACCTCGCTCGGCTGGCGCTTCGTCAACCCGCGGCTGCGCGACGCGTTCGGCGTCGACACCATGGGGCAGACGGCCGAGAACGTGGCGGAGCGCCACGGCATCACGCGGGCGGAGCAGGACCTGTTCGCCTGCCGCTCGCAGCAGAAGGCGGCGGCCGCGCGCGAGGCCGGGCGCTTCGCGCAGGAGATCGCGCCCGTCGAGGTGCCGGCCGGCCGCAAGGGCACCGTCACCGTCGACCGCGACGAGTTCCTGCGCCCCGACACGACCGTCGAGACGCTGGCGAAGCTGAAGCCCGCGTTCCGCACGGACGGCAAGGGCTCCGTCACCGCCGGCAACTCGTCGGGGCTCAACGACGGCGCGTGCGCGCTCCTGATCGCCAGCGAGGACGCCGCGAGCGCGATGGGCGCGCGGCCGCTGGCGCGCATCGTCACGACCGCCGTCGCCGGCGTCGAGCCGCGCGTGATGGGGCTCGGCCCGGTGCCGGCGACGCGCAAGGCGCTGGCGCAGGCCGGGCTGACGATGGACCAGCTGGACGTGCTGGAGTTCAACGAGGCGTTCGCCGCGCAGGTGCTCGGCTGCCTGCGCGAGCTGAAGATCGCGGCCGACGACGAGCGCCTCAACCCCAACGGCGGCGCGATCGCGCTCGGCCACCCGCTGGGCATGAGCGGCGCGCGCCTGCTGCT
>CBHYLO010000494.1:0-3927 GCA_966128675.1 uncultured bacterium
ACCGGAAGCGCGTCGTAGCGGCCGCGCTCGCGGGCTACGCGACGCCGGCCACCAGCGCGGTGCCGCCCGACAACCCGCTCGCGCGGCCCATCGACGGCGCGGCCGAGGGGCCGCAGGCGGCGCGCGCCGACTCGTTGCTCGATGCCGCCGGCTGGACGCGCGGCCGCGACGGGCGGCGCGCGCGCGGCGGCCGGCCGCTGCAGGTCGAGCTGCTGACGGTCGGCTCCGGCGACAACGCGGTCGAGCAGCTGGTGCAGGCGGACCTCGCCGCGCGCGGGGTGCGGCTGGAGATCCGCACGCGCGAGCTGGGCGCCTTCCTCGCCGCCGCGCGCGCGAAGGAGAAGACGTACGACCTGCTGCTGGCCGGCATCCCCGGCGACCTCGCGCTGTCGCACCTGGCCGCGATGTTCGCGACGAGCGCGTCGGGCGGCGCGCTGGACTACGCGGGCTTCCACCGGCCCGCGCTCGACGCGGCGGTCGCGCGGGCGTCGCGCGCCGCGACCGCCGCGGCGCGCGCGACGGCGTGGCAGGACGCGCAGCGCATCCTCGCCCACGAGGCGCCGGTCGCGTGGCTCTACCACTCGCGCGGCGTGCAGGGCGTGGCGCGCTCGCTCGGCGGCGTGACCATGGACCTGCGCGGCGAGCTGGCGACCGTGTCGCGCTGGCACCGCGTCGCGCCCTGACCCGCCGATGCCGCTCCTCCTCGCCGCCGATTCGCTCGACGCGCGCCGCGCCGCGGCGGCCGGGCCGCTCGCGCCGCTGGTGGCGTCGCTGGCGTCGGATCTCGATCGCGTGCTCGCGGCCGCGCCCGCGCCGGACGCGCGCAAGGCGCGGCTCTCGCGCGCGGGCGGCCGCTGCCCGGACGACGGCGCGCTGCTCGCCTTCGATCCGTTCGCGCCGCGCGTGCACCGCTGCCCGCGCTGCGGCGTCGCCTGGCGGGTCGTGGCGCACGACCGCTGGTGGATCATGTGGCTCCAGCTCTGGCGGGCGGAGCGCGCGGTGCACGCGGCGGTGCTGCACCTGCTGGTCGGCGCGCCGCGCCTCGCCGCCTTCGCGGCGCACGTGCTCGACGCGTACGCGGACCGCTACCTCGACTACCCGAACCGCGACAACGTCCTCGGCCCCAGCCGTCCGTTCTTCAGCACGTACCTGGAGTCGATCTGGCTGCTGCAGCTGTGCGTCGCGCTGGACGCGCTGGAGGCGGCCGAGGGCGCGCGCGTGCACGCGCTGGGTGCGCGGGTGCGGGAGCGCGTGGTCGCGCCGAGCCGCGCGCTCATCGCGGGCTATCCAGAGCCGGGCTCGAACCGTCAGGTCTGGAACGCCGCCGCGCTGCTCGCGTCGTCGCTCACGCTCGGCGACCGCGACGCGGCCGCGCTGGCACTCGACGGTCCGACCGGCGTGCTCGCGCAGCTGCGCGACGGCCTGCTGGCGGACGGCACGTGGTACGAGGGCGAGAACTACCACCAGTTCGCGCACCGGGGGCTCTGGTACGGCGTCGCGCTGGCGGAGGCGGCGGACATGCCGGTGCCGGCGCCGCTGCTCGCGCGCTTCGCCGAGGGCTTCGCCGCGCCGTTCCTGGTCGCGATGCCGGACTTCACGCTGCCCTCGCGCCGCGACTCGCAGTACGCGATCTCGCTGCGGCAGTGGCGCTACGCGGAGTCGTGCGAGCTGGGCCTCGCGCGCGGCGACGACCCGCGCCTGGCCGCGGCGCTCGGGCACCTGTACGACGATGACGTGCCGCGGCGCGACAGCGGCCGCTGGCGCTCGGCGGCCGAGAGCGAGCGCAACGAGCCCGCGACCGCGCTGTCGCGCGCGGACCTGGGCTGGCGCGCCCTGCTGCACGCGCGACCCGAGCGGCCCATGCCGGCCGAATGGGCGCCGGGCACGGTGCACCTGCCCGCGCAGGGGCTCGCCG
The DNA here is from genome assembly GCA_966128675.1 of uncultured bacterium. Lineage (GTDB taxonomy): Bacteria > Gemmatimonadota > Gemmatimonadetes > Gemmatimonadales > Gemmatimonadaceae > Roseisolibacter. Next base: position 1,916 of record CBHYLO010000494.1, read on the forward strand.
TCTTCCGCCGCGACGCCGGGCGGCTCTGGGTCGCGGTGGACTACGGACACGCGGGCGGCGGGCACGGGCACCCGGACCGCCTGAACCTGCTGCTCGCCGACGGCGCGACGCGCTGGCTGGACGACATGGGCACGGGCACCTACGTCGAGCGCGCGCTGCACTGGTACCGCAGCACGCTGGCGCACCAGGCGCCGCTCGCGGACGGCGCCTCGCAGCCGCGCGGCGACGGTCGCCTGCTCGGCCTCGCGGACGACGGGACGCTCTCGGGGATCGCGGCGGCGGCGCGCATCGGGCAGGGCGTCGTCGGCTCGCGCACCGTCGTCGTGGACGATGCGTGCATCGTGGACCGGCTGGCGTGGAGCGCGGACGACGTCGTCACGCTCGACCTGCCGTACCACGTGGACGGCGCGTGCGCGCTGCCGTGGGCGCCCGCGATCGTCGGCGGCGCGGGTGGGCTGGAGGACGGCTTCGACTTCGTGGAGTGCGCCGAGCGCGCGGGGATGCCGGACGCACGCGCGTTGCGGCTCGCGCTGCGCGCGCCCGACGGCGGTCGGTCCGACGCGGCACTCTGGCTCGTCGCGCCGGGCGGCGCGGAGCTGTGGCGCGGCACGGCGCCGGCCGCACCGGGCGCGGGGGCGCGCCGCTTCCACGTGCTGCGGCGGCGGGCGGCGACGGGCTGGCTGCTGGCCGTCGTCGATCCGCGCGGCGTCGTCGCCGACGTCGCGCTGGCGGACGGCGGCGCGCTGGTCGTGACGCGCCGCGACGGCCGGGTCTCCGAGCACCGCCCACCCGCGACCGGCGACGCCACGGGCACGTGGGAGGTGCGGATGCGCGGGCCGGCCGGACGGGAGACGCGCCACCGGCTCGCGCTGCCGACGCGCTTCCCGGCCGACGTCGGCGATCCGGTGGCGACGACGACGCCCGACGCCACGCCCGCGCCCATCGTCCTGGGCGAGGGCGACGCGTGGCGCACGAGCCTCGACGAGGCGCACTACCGGCGCTCGGAGGACTCCTGGACCGACGCGGGCCGGCCGTCGGGCTCCGTCTGCCTCGGCGCCGACGCGGACACGCTGCACGTGGACGTGACCGTCGCGCTCGGACGTCCGCCCGCGTTCGTGTCCGCGGGCAGCGAGAACCCGCTCGACAACGAGCGGCCCGAGATCAACGGCGACGGCGTGCAGCTGTACCTCGCGACGCCGGCGCACGCGGCGGCGGGCACGCTCGCGGGCTGGCTGCTGGTGCCCGACCTCGACGGGACCGTGCGCGCCATCGCCACCACGCCGGCCGCCGCGTCCATCCCGATCACGGCACGCTGGACGCCGGGCGACGGCGGCTACGCGCTCGCGGTCGCGGTGCCGCGCGCGGCGCTGGCGCTCGACGACGCGGACGACGCCGGCCGCACGGTGCGCGTGGACGTGCTGGTGAACGAGATGCCGGCGGGCCGCGAGCGGCGGCGCGGGCAGCTCGTGCTCAGCGGCGCGGCGGGAGGGTTCGTGTATCTTCAGGGCGACCGCCACGCCGCCGCGCGCTGCCTGCCGGTCGTCCTGCCGCCACCGTCCGCCCGCTGATGTCGTCCATCCTCGATCAGGTCCGCGTCGTCCTCTACGAGCCGCAGAAGCCCATCAACATCGCCGCCACGGTGCGCGCGATGAAGAACATGGGCGTCGGCGTGCTGCGGCTGATCCGGCCGGTATTCTACGAGGACAACTACATCGAGATGATCGCGCACAACACGCGCGACATCCAGGCGCGCATCGAGCACCACGACACGGTCGACTCGGCGCTGGCCGACTGCGTACGCGTCGCGGGCTTCACGGGTCGCCGCCGCGCGGCGAAGTGGGCGAAGCTCGATCCGCGGGCGGCGGCCACCGACCTGCTCGACCACGCGGCCGACGGCCCGGTGGCGGTGATGTTCGGCCGCGAGGACGACGGGCTGCCGGCCGAGGTGCTGGACCGCGCGCACGTGACGGTGCACATCCCGACCACCGAGCACGCGTCGCTCAACGTCGCGC
>CBHYLO010000495.1:0-3922 GCA_966128675.1 uncultured bacterium
GGCGCAGGCGTGGGCCGCCGCGCTGGATGCGGGCGTGGGCGCGCCCGAGGACCGCGCGGCCTACGGGGCGCTGCTGGCGCGGATGGGCCGGTGGCGCGACGCGGCCGCGCAGTACGCGCGCGCACCGGGCGGCGAGGCGGCGTTCCAGGCCGGCCGCGCGCGCCTGCGGGCGGGCGATGGCGCGGGCGCGCGCGCCGCGCTGCAGGGCGTGCTCGCGCGCTTTCCCGACGACGCGGCCGCGGCGAGCGCGCGCTACCTGCTCGCCGACCTCGCGGTGGACGACGGTCGCGAGCGCGACGCGCGCGCGGCGTTCCGCGAGGTCGCCACACGCCATCCGCAGAGCGCGTGGGCGCCGATCGCCGCGTTCCGCGCGGCGCTGCTCGCCCTCGCCGACGGCGCGCCCGCGCCGGCCGCGGCGGAGCTGGACTCGCTGGTGGCGCGCTGGCCCAACTCGGACGAGCGCACGGCCGCCACGTACTGGGCGGGGCGTGCGTGGGCGGCGGCGGGCGACGCGTCGCGGGCGCGCGAGCGGTGGCGCGACGTCGTGACGCGCGAGACGGCGTCGTACTACGCGGGCCTCGCGGCGCGTCGCCTGTCGCAGGCGCCGTGGGCGCCGCCCGACGGCGCGGTGCCGGTCGCCAGCGCGGACGACCAGGCGACCGCGGTCGCCGTCGCGCAGCGCGCGCAGCTCCTCGAGCGGCTCGGCATGGGACCAGAGGCGGGCCTGGAGCGCGACTGGCTGACGCGGTGGGCCGAGGGGAGCGTGCCGCGGCAGCTGGGGGCGGCGGCGGCGCTGCAGACGAGCGGGCGCCCTGGCCCGTCGATCCGTCTCGCCGCGCGCGCGGTGGAGGAGGGCGCGCCGCGCACCGCGCCGACGTACCGGCTGCTCAACCCGCTGCTCTACGGCGACGCGCTGCAGCGCGAGGCGACGGCGCGCGGCATCGAGCCCGCGCTCGCGGCGGCGCTCATCAAGCAGGAGTCCAACTTCACCGCGGACGCGGTGTCGCCCGCGGGCGCGCGCGGGCTGATGCAGCTCATGCCCGACGTCGGCCGCTCGCTGTGGACGTCGCGCGACGCGGCGGCGCGCGGCGCGTGGAACGCGGCGCTGCTGTTCGATCCGGAGGTGAACCTCGCGCTCGGGATGCGGCACCTGCGCGCGGCGCTCACCGGCTGGCCGAACCCCGAGTACGCGCTGGCCGCGTACAATGCGGGCGCGTCGCGCGTGCGGCGCTGGCGCACGTCGCCGGGCGCGGACGACCCGGAGCTGTTCGTCGAGCGCATCCCGTACGAGGAGACGCGCGACTACGTGCGCATCGTGCTGCGCGGGCGCGACCTGTACCGGGCGCTCTATCCGCAGGCGCTGACGACCGCGCGCTGAGCCGCGGCGCGCGCCCGTTCGTCCCGCGCACGTCCCGCTGGTCCCGCGGCCGTCGCGCGTGGCGACGGAAAGGCGCAGAGTGGGGGCGCGCATCGTCGCGCCGGATCCTGACGACCACTACAGACAGGATCACAGGATTCCCAGGATTCCCAGGATTCACAGGATTCACGGCATCGCGTGGCGGTACGATCCCTCGCGGCTCGCGGAACTTCGAATCCTGTGAATCCTGGCAATCCCGATAACCCTGTCGAAGCAGTTCGTCGTTCGGGGCCGGCGGGAGGATCGACGGTCCACGATCCACAGCCCGCAGTCCGCAGCCCACTCCCATGCACGCACGCATCGCAGGACTCCTGCTGCTCCTTCCCCTCGCGGTACGGGCGCAGCAGCCCGACGGCGACTGGCGCAGCTACGGCCGCGATCCCGGCGGCGCGCGCTTCTCGCCGCTGACGCAGGTCACGCGTGAGCACGTCGGCCGGCTGCAGGTCGCGTGGCGCTTCCACACGGGCGAGACGCGCCCCGAGTTCGCCACGGGCAGCCGCCGCGTCTCGCTCGAGGCCACGCCGCTCGTCGTCGACGGCACGATGTACCTCAGCACTCCGCTCGGCCGCGTCTTCGCGCTCGACGCGGCGACCGGACGCGAGCGGTGGCGCCACAACGCCGGCGTGCCGCGCGCCGCGACGTTCGGCGACTTCACCAGCCGCGGCGTCTCGTACTGGGTCGATGCGCAGGCGCCCGCGACCGCCCGCTGCCGCGCCCGCGTGATCCTGGCGACGATCGACGCGCGGCTGATCGCGATCGACGCGCGCGACGGCGCCTCGTGCCCCGACTTCGGCGACGGCGGGCAGGTGGACCTGCGCCAGGGGCTGCGCATCGCGCCGGCGGAGTTCGAGGACTACGAGCAGACGTCGCCGCCCGCGATCGTCGACGGCGTGATCGTCGTCGGATCGGCGATCGCCGACAACGGGCGCACCGACATGGCGAGCGGCGAGGTGCGCGGCTTCGACGCGCGCACGGGCGCGCTGCGCTGGACGTTCCACCCGGTCCCCGTCGACTCGGCGGAGGCGCACGCGCACGGGTGGCGCCGTCCCGCGGGCGCGGGCGACGCGCGGCGCACCGGCGGCGCGAACGCGTGGAGCGTCATCGCGGCCGACACCGCGCGCGGCCTCGTGTTCGTGCCCACCGGCAGCCCGAGCCCCGACTACTACGGCGGCGCGCGGCTCGGCGAGAACCGCTACGCGAACGCGCTGGTCGCGATCCGCGCGCGCACGGGCGCCGTCGCGTGGCACTTCCAGACCGTGCACCACGACCTCTGGGACTACGACAACGCGTCGCCGCCGGCACTGGTGACGGTGCGGCGCGGCGGCCGCTCGATCGACGCGGTGCTGCAGGCGACGAAGACCGGCATGCTGTTCGTCCTCGACCGCGCGACGGGCGCGCCGATCGTGCCGGTGGAGGAACGCCCGGTGCCGGCGAGCGACGTGGCGGGCGAGGAGGCGTGGCCGACGCAGCCCTTCTCGGCGCTGCCGCCACTGAGCGCGCACCGCGTCACGCCCGACGACGCGTTCGGCGCCGACAGCGCGGACCGCGCCGCGTGCCGCGCGATGCTCGCCGGCCTGCGCAACGACGGCATCTTCACGCCGCCCAGCCTGCGCGGCACGCTCGCGGTGCCGTCGAACATCGGCGGCGCGCACTGGGGCGGCGTGGCGTTCGATCCCGCGCGGCAGCTGGCCATCGCGCCCGTGAACACGATCGCCGCGGTGGTGCAGCTGATCCCGCGCGAGCGCATGGGCGATCCGCGCGAGGCGGGCTGGGAGTACGCCGCGATGCGCGGCACGCCGTACGGGATGCGGCGGAAGCTGCTGCTCTCGCCCGCGGGCGTGCCGTGCACGCCGCCGCCGTTCGGCGCGCTGGTGGCCGTGAACGTCGAGACGGGGACGATCGCCTGGCGCGTGCCGCTCGGCACGCCGATCCCGATCGCGCCCTCGCGCGGCGCGGGCGAGGCGACGGTGGCGCGCGCGGCCGCGGCCACGAGTGCCGCCGCGAACGCCGACACGCTCCGCGCGCGCACGCTCGGCTCCCCCAACCTCGGCGGCCCGATCGTCACCGCGGGCGGGCTGGTGTTCGTCGGCGCCACGCTCGACCAGCAGCTGCGCGCGTTCGACGTGGAGACGGGGCGCGAGCTGTGGCGCGCCGCGCTCCCCGCGGGCGCGAAGGCGACGCCGATGACGTATGCCGTGCGCGGGCGGCAGTACGTCGCGGTGGCCGCGGGCGGCGACGGCGACGCGTTCGGGAAGTCGGACGAGATCGTGGTGTTCGCGCTGCCGCGGTAGGGGCGGACGGCATTGCAAGGAGAAGATCTGACAGGATCTGATAACGACGGATGGCGCCGCGTGGGGCGACGCCTCTCGTCACCGTGCGGAGCATCGGCGGTCATCGGATCTTCTCAGATCTTCATCCTTGCTGCAGTTGTCGTTCGGGTCCGGCGCGACCCGCTAGCCCAGCTCGAACGCGCCCGCCTGCTCCGCGCGGAAGCGGCGGCTCCAG
>CBHYLO010000496.1:0-3856 GCA_966128675.1 uncultured bacterium
GGGGCCTCGGTCCGCGGGGCCGGCCGCCCCCCGCGGCCCCCGGGGGGGCCGCCGTGTCGCGGGCGCGCGGGCCCCCCTTCGTCAGTCGCTGCCCCGGCAGCCCAGCGCTACCTTTGTGGAGGGGCGTCCGCCGACCGCGGACGCATGGTGCAGGACCACGTGACCGCGAGTCCGATGGCCGGGAGCACGAGCGCCGACGGGAGCTCCGTCACGAACGCGTGGGTGGACGTCCCGCGCCCGCCGGGCCGGCTCGATCCCGTCGAGGCGGCGTTCGCCGGCCCGGGCGAGATGGCGGCCCGCTGCCGCGCCCTCGACTGGGCGGCGACGCCGCTGGGCCCCGTGCCCGCGTGGCCGCAGAGCCTGCGCACGATGGCGGGCGCGGTGCTCAACTCGCGGAACCCCATGCTGCTGTTCTGGGGCCCCGAGCTCGTGCAGCTGTACAACGACGCCTTCCGTCCGAGCCTCGGCCCGCTGGAGTCCGGGCCCGCCGCCCGGCACCCGCGCGCGCTCGGCGCGCGCGGCCGCGAGTTCTGGAGCGACGTGTGGCCCACCATCGGTCCGCAGGTCGAGGGCGTGATGACGCGCGGCGCGTCGTACTGGTTCGAGGACCAGTACCTCCCCATCGAGCGCAACGGGCGGCTGGAGGACGTCTGGTGGACGTACAGCTACAGCCCCGTGCGCGACGACGACGGCCGCATCGCGGGGACGCTGGTGGTCTGCATGGAGACGACCGAGCGCGTGCTGGCCGAGCGCCGGCTGAAGGAGTCCGCGGCGACGCTGGAGGAGCGCACGACCGCGGTCGAGCGCGCGCTGGCCGAGACCGCGCTCGCGGAGAGCCACCTGCGCGACGTGTTCTCGCAGGCGCCGGTGGGCGTGGCCGTGCTCTCCGGGCCGTCGCTCGTCTACGAGATCGCCAACGCGCGCTACACGGAGTCGATGGGCGGCGGGCGCCCGCTGATCGGCGTCCCCGTGCGCCTGGCGTTCCCCGAGGTCGCGGGGCAGGGCTACTTCGAGCTGCTCGACGAGGTGCTGGCGACGGGCACGCCCGTGTCGCTGCCCGAGAGCCGCGTGCTGCTGGACCGCGACCGCGACGGCGTCGTCGAGGAGTACTTCTTCGACCTGCGCTTCGAGGCGCTGCGCGATCCGGCGGGCCGGCCGTACGCGGTCGTCATCATCGCGGCGGAGGCCACGGAGCAGGTGCGTGCGCGCCGCCGCGCGGCGCTGCTGCAGGAGCTGACCGCGGCGCTCTCCGCGACGCTGAGCCCCGAGCAGGTGGCCGCGGTGATGCTGGAGCGCGGGCTGCCCGCCTTCGGCGCGGCGGGCGGCGGCGTCGTGCTGCAGGTGGACCCCGCGTCCGACGACGCGCCGCCGGAGCTGCAGGTGCTGCAGATGATCGGCTTCGAGCGCGACGTGTCGGTGGGCCGCGCGCGCTACCCGCTGCGACCCGGCTCGCCCGGCACCGACGCCGTGCTCGCGGGCCGGCCGGTGCTGCTCGGCGACCGCGCGGCGTGGGAGGCGCGCTATCCCGGCATGTGGCCGACGATGCAGGCGGGCGGCTTCGAGGCGTACGGCGCGATCCCGCTGCGCTTCGAGGAGCGCGCGATCGGCGTGCTCACCGTCTACTTCGTGGGGCCGCGCGCCTTCGCCGACGAGGACGTGGCGCTGCTGTCGGCGTTCGGCGAGCAGTGCGCGCAGGCGCTGGAGCGCGCGCGCCTGTATGCCGTCGCGGAGTCCGCGCGCGACGACGCCGAGCGCGCGCGCGCGGCCGCCGAGGAGGCGAACCGCGCGAAGAGCGCGTTCCTGGCGACGATGAGCCACGAGCTGCGCACGCCGCTGAACGCGATCGGCGGCTACGCGGAGCTGATCGAGCTCGGGATCCGCGGCGCGGTGACGGAGGAGCAGCGCGCGGACCTCGCGCGCATCCAGGCGAGCCAGCGCCACCTGCTGGGCCTCATCAACGACGTGCTGAACTACGCGAAGCTCGAGACGGGCGCGGTGCGCTACGACCTCGAGGACGTGGCGGTGGACGACGCGCTGCGCGCGGCGCAGGAGCTGGTGATCCCGCAGGCGCGCGCGAAGGGGCTGACGCTCACCGTGGACGTCGGCGCGCCGGCGCCGCGCGTGCGCGCCGACGCGGAGAAGCTGCGGCAGATCCTCGCCAACCTGCTGTCGAACGCGGTGAAGTTCACGCCGGGCGGCGGGACCATCGCGCTCTGCGCCGCGACGGAGGGCCTGGGATCCGCCACGGTGGTGCGCGTGCGCGTGCGCGACACCGGCATCGGCATCCCGGCGGACCGGCTGGAGACGATCTTCGAGCCCTTCGTGCAGGTCCGCAGCGACCTGACGCGGACGGCGGAAGGGACGGGGCTGGGCCTCGCGATCAGCCGCGACCTGGCGCGCGGGATGGACGGCGACCTGACGGCGGAGAGCGCGCCGGGCGTGGGCAGCACCTTCACGCTGACGCTGCCCGCGGCGGGCTGATGCCGCGCGCCGGGCCCGAACGGCGAACCGCGAACGGCGAACTGCTTTTGCAAGGAAGAAGTCTGAGAAGATCTGACAGGAGCGGATGGCTCCGGTGGAGTGCGAGATCCCTCGCCGCCACACGGAGCCATCCGCCCGTATCAGATCTTCCTCAGATCTCTTCCTTGCAAATGCCGTTCGGGCCCCACGCGCCGATCGCCCGTCGGCGGCGTCACGCAGGAGGCCCCGCCGGCGCACGGTGTGACACCCCACGCACGCGGCGTGACGATCCCGTGCTCAAGTTCTCGCGGAAAGTGGTGTGGAGGCGCTCAAGTCGGCGAACATGAACGTCGATACATGACAGTGAGGGAAGAAACCAAGGGCGGCCCCGACGCCGGCGCGGCCCACTCCCCCTCCAACACACCCTCCTGTCCTCGATCCCATGTCGCGTTCCACCTCCACTCGCCGCGCCGTCCTCGCCACGACGCTCACGCTGCTGGGCGGGCTGGTCACCGCGTGCGCCGACGCGCCGGGCACGGCGCCCGTGACCGCCGAGTCGACGCTCGCGCCGCGCGAGGTCACCAGCCGCGCGACGCTGATCGGGACGGCCGGCGACACGACGCTGCACCAGTTCACGTACTCGCCGTCGGCCGCGCTCACCGAGCGCATCGGCGCGCACGAGATCCGCTTCCCGGCCGGCGCCATCTGCGATCCGTCGACGTCGGGCTACGGCCCGGGCACGTGGGACGCGCCCTGCACGCCGCTCGCGAGCGCGATCACCTTCACGGTGCGCACCTGGACCGACGCCGCGGGCCACCCGCGCGTGCGCTTCAGCCCCGACGTCCGCTTCGTGCCGACGCAGACGGTGACGCTCTTCCTCTACGACAAGGCGACGGCGCTCGACAAGAAGTACCAGGCGTTCTGGTGCCCGACCGGCAGCCGCACGTGCATCAACGAGTCGCTCATCGATCCGAGCGTGCGGACGCAGCGCGACCCGGGCACGTTCTACCTCTACGGCCGCATCAAGCACTTCAGCGGCTACAACGTGGTGGTGGACCGCTCGGGCGACATGGAGGTCCCGCTCGACGACAACTCGTTCGGGATGTGAGCTAGGGAGCGCAGGAGGGCGCCCGACGTCGGGGGGCGGACGGGCGCGACGCAGGACACGATGGGGCGGCCAGGCGGCCGCCCCATTCGTGCGTGTGGGCCCGCGCCGCTACGGATCCAGCGCGGCGAACGTCGCGCGCAGCGCGTCGCGATGGCGCGCGACCACCGCGCGCTCCGGAGGCGCGAGGCGCGCGGCGCCGCCGTCGTCCGTCACCGCCGCGCGCAGCGCGTCGTGCAGCGCGTCGTGCAGCGCGTCGTGCAGCGCGTCGTGCAGCGCGTCGTGCAGCGC
>CBHYLO010000497.1:0-3856 GCA_966128675.1 uncultured bacterium
GCCCCGCCTCGCCCACGCGCAGCAGCGAGTCCAGGCGCTCCGCGGCCTGCAGCGCGCCCGGCGGCACCGTGGCCGTGCGCCCGGCGGCGCCCTGCAGCGCGCCCTGCGCGGCGCGCGCCGCCACCGTCGCCTCCAGCAGCACCGCGCACGCGCGCGCCGGGCGCGTCGGCGTCGCGACGCCCGGCGGCAGGGGCGACGGGCCCGTGTAGGGCGCGCGCAGGCGCGCGACGCTCTGCGCCACCGTGCGCGGGTCGCCGCGCGCCACGCGCCACAGCTCCGACGCGCACAGCGCCGACTCCTGGTGGTAGCGCTGCGGCAGCGTCGTCGGCTCCGGGCCGTAGGCGAGCGGCGCCAGCGCGCGGAGCGCCGTCTGCGCCGCCGTCGTGTCGCCGTCGCCGAACAGCGCGTCGAGCACGTAGCCCGCGTCCACCAGGTGCGGCGGGTGCCCCGCCTCGCGCATCGCCTCCAGCATCGCCGCGGCGCGCGCGGGCTGGCCGCGCGCCAGCGCGAAGTCGTGCGCCATCGTCGCGAAGGCCAGGCGGTCGGCCGTGCTGCGCTCCGCGCGCGTCGCCTCGACGTTGGTGGCGACGATGCGCGCCGCGCGCTCCAGGTCCACGCCGTCGAGGAGGCTGATCTCGTCGATCAGGTGCGTGCTGAGCGGATGCATCGTCGGCGCGCGCCGCTCCAGCCGCGCCAGCTCCGCGGTGTCGTCGAGCGCCACGGCCATGCGCCACCGCACGCCGTCCGCGCCCTCCGCCGCCGAGTCGGTCCTGAGGAAGAGCCGGCCCGCGTGCCGCACCGTCGCCGTGTCGCCCGCCCGCGCGGCGATCAGCAGCAGGTGCTCCAGCGCCGGCAGGTACGTCGAGTCGAGCGCCAGCACGCGCCGGAACTGCGCCGCCGCCCGCGCGTGCGCGTCCGGCTCGCCCACCAGCGCGCCGAAGTGGAACATCGCGTCGCCCGCCTGGAACACCGCGTCGGGGCGGTCGGGCGCGACGCTCGCGTAGCGCTGCTTGGCCGTCAGCAGCTCGCGGAACGTCGGGGACGACGGGAAGCGCGGGCCGCCCGCGGCGTCGAGCGCGGCGCGGTCGATCGGCGACAGCCGCGCGCGCTCGCGCCACGCCGCCAGCAGCCCGCGGTACTCCTGGTCCGGCTGCCCGAACCACTGCGCCGCCGTGGCCATCCCCAGCCCCGCCTGCGCGAACGTCGAGTCGAACGTCAGCGCGCGGTCGAACTCCGTCGCGCTCTCGCGGTAGCGCGAGCGGCGGTACAGCCACGTCGCGTTCAGGTACGCGCGCAGCGCCGGCAGCGACGCCGTCATGATCGGGCTCGCGCGGTCGGCGCCGGGCGCGTCGCCCGACAGCACCGCCACCGCCAGCCGCTCGACCAGCTGCGGCAGCGAGTCGGCCGAGCCCTCGACGCGCACGGGCGCGCGCCCGCGGCCGTCGCGCACCGCCAGCAGCGTCGCGGTCAGCACGAGCCGCCCGCCCGGCGCGCCCGCGATGTCGCCCAGCAGCAGCCGGCCCGCGCCCAGCCCCTCGGCCACCTCCAGCGCGCGGTCGCGCGGCAGGTCGGCGTCCTCGCGGCCGGCGGCGCGCCGCCACGCGCTCAGCACCGCGCGCGGATCGGCCGACCGCGGGCCGCCCTCGCCCGTCAGCATCCCCGCCAGCAGGTCGAGCATCCCCTCGCGCAGGTAGCGCAGCGACGGATCGCTCCCCGTCACGCGGAACGGCGCGACCGCGACCACGCGCTCGTCCAGCGGCGCGGCGCGCTTCCAGAACAGCCCCGCGGCGGCCGCCAGCACGGCGACGAGCCCGACGCCCGCCGACAGGAGCGCGGTGCGGCGCGCGCGGCGGCGCGGCGGCGCGGCGCCCTCCCACGACGCGGCGCCGTCGACGCCCGGCAGGCCGGCGCCGGGCGTGGTCGCGGCCGGCGTCGTGACCCCGGCCAGCGCGTCGCGCACCAGCGTCGCGTCCTCGGGGCGCTCCTCGGGGCGCTTGGCGAGGCACTGCATCACCAGCGCCGCCAGCGCCGGCGGCACCTCCGGGCGGTGCTCCTGCAGCGGCGCCGGCGCCTCGGCCAGGTGCGCGCTGAGGATCTCCGCCGGGGCCTTCCCGCGGAACGGCGGCACGCCGGCCAGCGTCTCGTAGGCCAGCACCCCGAACGCGTAGATGTCGGCGCGGTGGTCGACGAGCGGGTCGGCCGCGGCCTGCTCGGGCGCCATGTACGCCGGCGTCCCGATGGCCAGCCCCGCGCCCGTCGCGTCGGGGTCCAGGCCGCCCGCGCCCGGCGTCGCGAACGCGGTGCGCAGCGCCTTGGCGACGCCGAAGTCGGTCACCAGCGCGTGCAGCCCGCTCAGCAGCACGTTGTCGGGCTTCACGTCGCGGTGCACGATCCCGCGGCCGTGCGCGTGCGCCAGCGCGTCGGCCACGTCGTGCAGCACGCGCACCGCCACGCCGATGGGCAGCGCCCCCTCGCGCGCCAGCCGGTCCCGCAGCGACTCGCCCTCGACCAGCGGCATCGTGTAGTACGGCACGCCGCCCGCCGACCCCGCGCTCAGCACGGGCACCACGTGCGGGTGCTGCAGCCCCGCGGCCAGCTGGATCTCGCGACGGAAGCGCTCGACGTTCAGCCCGGCGGCCAGCTCCGGCGGCAGCACCTTGAGCACCACCGAGCGGCCGAGGGCCAGCTCGCGCGCCACGAAGACGCGCGACATGCCGGCGCCCCCGAGCTCGTGCTCGATGACGTACTGCTCGCCCAGCGCACGGTCCAGGTGGGCGCGCAGGGCGCCCGGAGCGAGCGGCTCGGTCACGGCGGGGACTTCGGGGGGAGGGGGAGCGCCGGGGGGGCGCGACGGACCGGGCCCGGTCCGCAACACGGCACGAGGACCGTACGTCTTGGATGCCGGCGAGGTGTCGGCGGTTTACTGACCCGGACAACCTCGCAGGTCACGAACGCGTCAGGGAACTCGGACGCCACGTGGCGGCTGCGCACCGCGTGCGCTGCGGACGGCGGGCGGCGGATCCACGGCCGCTCGGGACGCCGCGTCGTTCGGACCCGCAGTCCGCCGCCCGCAGCGCCTTCAGGAGTCCCGCCGCACCCCTCCCACGTCCATCACGTACCGCGTCAGCCCCGCCACCGTGCGGATGCCCAGCTTGCGCATCAGGCTCTCGCGGTGCGTCTCGACCGTGCGGTGGCTGATCCCCAGCTCGGCGGCGATCTCCTTGTTCGTGAGCCCGCGCGCGATCCCCTCCAGCACGTCGCGCTCGCGCGCCGTCAGCACGTCGATCGGCGGCGCCGCGCCACCCGCGTCGTCCGCGCCCTCGCGGCCGTCGCCCGCCGTCGTCCCCGTGCCGGTGAGCCCCTGCGCCGCGGGCGTGCTGAAGTACGAGCCGCCCGCGTGCACCGCGCGCACCGCCATGCGCAGCTCGGCCGCCGCGCTGTCCTTGAGGAGATAGCCGCTCGCCCCCGCCCGCACGCCCTCGCGCACGTACTCGGCGTTGTCGTGCATGCTCATGATCAGGATGCGCGACTCGGGCGCGGCCTCGCGCAGGCGCGGCGCGGCGCGCAGCCCGCTCTCGCCGGGCATCGAGACGTCGAGCACGATGACGTCCGGCCGGTGCTCGACCGCCAGCGCCAGCGCCTGCGCCGCGTTCCCCGCCTCGGCCACCACCGTCACGCCCGGCTCGGCCTCCAGCACGTGACGGATGCCCTCGCGGACGACGGCGTGGTCGTCGCAGACGAGGACGCGGATGGGCGAAGTCATACGGGCAAGATACTGCGGAGGACGGAACGGCGGAGGACGATGGAGCGGAAGACGGAGGAGCGTGAAACGGAACGGCGGACCTTTCGGCGTGGA
>CBHYLO010000498.1:0-3851 GCA_966128675.1 uncultured bacterium
GTTTCCCCCGGTGGCGCGGGGGGGGCCGTCGCCTCGGGGCTTTCGGGGCGCCAGGGGGTCAACCCGTCATCCTGTCTGCTCCTGCAGTTCGTCCTTCAGACCGCCGCCCGCAGGCCGCCGCCCGACTACACCGCCTCCGAGATCGACGCGAAGTTGAAGTCGCGCACCTTCAGCGACGGCATCACCTGCCCCGCGCCGATCCGCTCCGCGCGCCCGATCGCCTCGATGCGGTTCAGCATCAGCAGCGGGCTGTCGTTCCAACGGAAGTTCTTCAGGCTGCGCGTGATCTTCCCGCGCTCCACCAGGAACGTCCCGTCGCGCGTCAGCCCCGTGAAGCTCGCCGTGCGCGCGTCCAGGCTGCGGATGTACCACGCGTGCGTCACCAGGATGCCGCGCTCCGTGCCCGCGATCAGCTCGTCCAGCGTCTGCGTGCCGCCGACCATCTTCAGGCCGCCGCCGCCGTCGCCGCCGAAGCCGCCGCCACCGCCGCCGGCCACCGACTCCGGCAGCCCGCGCCGCTGCGCCCAGTAGCGCGAGTAGGCAAGCGTCTTCAGCACGCCGTTCTCGATCCAGACGCGCCGCCGCAGGGGCAGCCCGTCGCCATCGAACGGGGCGCCGCGCAGGTCCGGGTCCTCGGGATCCGACAGCAGCGTCACGCGCTCGTCCGCGATCTTCTCGCCCAGCAGCGTGGCGCCCGCGGGCACGCCCTCGCCGCGGCGCGAGAACGGCGAGCGTCCCTCCTCCGCCGTGCGCGCGTTGAAGCCGCCCAGCAGCAGCGGGATCAGGTCGCCCACCGCCTGCGGCTCCAGGATCACCGTGTAGCGGCCCGGCTCGATCGCCTGCGGGTTGCGCGACGCGACCGCCTTCTGCGCCGCGCGCCGGCCGAGCGCGGCGGCGTCGATCTGCGCCCACTCGCGCGCGCCGGCGGCCGCCCACCCGGAGCCCGTGCCGTCCGGCGTGCGCACCGTGCAGCTCAGGCTCACGTCCGTGCTCTGGTGGAACGCGAACAGCCCCTTCGACGTCGCCACCGCGCTCGCGTGCGTCGCGTTCGCCTCCAGGTAGCCGGCGACGAACAGGTCCTGCGCGGCGTCGGCCGCGCGCGCCGTCGTGATGAGCCGCGACACCGCCTCCGCGCGCGCCTCGGCGTCCAGCGCGGCGGTGCGCCCGTCGTACGCGTTCACCGACGCGTACGTCTGCGGGCCCAGCTCGGGCATCAGCTCCGGGTCCTCGGGCGAGAGCTTCGCGAGGCGCTCGCTCAGGTCCACGGTGCGCTGCAGCGACGCGTCGTCGGTGACGTTGGTCGACGCGCTGGCGCGCCGCTTCCCGATGGTGCTGACGACGGTGACGGTGAGGTCGGTCGCGCTGCCGGAGGTCGTGATCTCGCCCCCCGCGAAGCGCGACTGCCCCGTGGCGGTGGAGCGGACCACCACGCGCGTCTGGTCCGCCTTCGCGAACGAGAGCACGCGCTTCGTGAGCGCCTGCATGTCGGCGCGCACGTCGAGTCGGATCGGCCGGTTCGGCATCGTGAGGATCTGCCCTGGTCAGCCGGCGCGGCCGGTGTTGATGATGGAGATGTTGCGGAAGCGCGCCGCCGGGCAGCCGTGGCTCACCTGGTTCGACTGCCCCGGCTCGCCCTTCCCGTCGTTGAACGTCCCACCGAGGAAGTACGTGGACTTGCCGCCGAGCATGTCGAGCGCGTTCCAGAAGCTCGTGGTCGTGGCCTGGTAGGCGACGTCCTTCACCATGCCGACGACCTTCCCCTTCCGGATCTCCCAGTACGCCTGCCCGCCGAACTGGAAGTTGTAGCGCTGGTGGTCGATCGAGTACGAGCCGCGGTTCGTCACCATGATGCCGCGGTCCGTCGCGCCGATGATGTCGTCCAGCGTCACGTCCTTGTCGTTCGGCTGCAGCGACACGTTCGGCATGCGCTGGAACGGCACGTCGCTCCACGACTGCGCGAACGAGCAGCCGTGCGACTTCCGCACGCCCGTCAGCGGCGCGATCCACGCCGCCTGCTCGCGCGTCGTCTGGTAGTCCTTGAAGATCCCCCTGTCGATGATCGTCCACTCGTCGGCCGGGACGCCCTCGTCGTCCCACGCCACGCGCGCCAGCGACTCCGGCTGCGAGCGGTCGGCGCGGATCGTCATCAGCTCGGAGCCGAACTTCAGCTTCCCGATCACCTTCTCCGGCGGCGCGACGAACGAGGTGCCCGCGTAGTTCGCCTCGTAGCCCATCGCGCGATCGAGCTCCGTCGGGTGGCCGACGCTCTCGTGGATCGTGAGCCAGAGGTTGCGCGGGTCGAGCACGAGGTCGTACCGCCCCACCTCCACCGACCGCGCCGTCAGCTTCTCCGCCGCCAGCGCCGCCCACTTCTCGGCGTTCGTCGGCAGGTCGAGCTGCTGCATGTACTCCCACCCCGAGCCGCGCGGCGCCAGCTCCTCGGTGTACGCCTGGAAGTCGCCGTTCCCCAGCGCCGTCGCCGTGAAGCTCGGCGCGATGCGGTAGAACGTCTGCGTCACCAGCGTGCCGTCGGTGGTCGCCAGCGTCTTCTCCTCGCGCAGCGCCGCGACGCCCGAGTTGGCGAAGCGCACGCCCTTCACCTTCAGCGCCGCCTCGTTGGCCGCCAGCAGCAGCGCGACCTTGTCCTCGATCGGCACGTCGAACGGGTCCGTCCTCACGGGCGTCTTCCACGTGCCCTTCACCGCGCTCACCGGCGCCAGCTCCACCGGGCGGCGCTGCGCGCGCTTGGCGGCGCGCGCGGCCTTCGTCGCCTCCAGCGCCGCCTTCCGCACGCCGTCGCGCGACACGTCCGCCGTGCCCGCGAAGCCCCACGCGCCGTTCACCAGCGCGCGCACGCCCACGCCGTAGCTCTCGCTGTCGCTGACGCCGGTGACCTGCCGCTCGCGCGTGTTGATGGACTGGCGGCGGTAGCGGCCGATGCGCACGTCGGCGTACGACGCGCCGTTCTCGGTGGCGGCCTGCAGCGCCTCCTGCGTCAGCTCGGCGGCGTAGGCGTCGACGCCGTGCGTGGGGTCGACGACGCGCGCGCGCGGCGCGGCGTGCAGCAGGCGCCCGGTGGCGCCCGTGGCCAGCGCCGCAGCGCCGACGGTTTTCAGGAAGTCACGGCGGTCCGTCATCGGAGCAGACTGAGGAGGGGGAGATGCGGGGACAGTCGGAGCGCGTGGCGCGGCGCCGGACGCCGGAACCGCCGCAGACAGGATCAACAGGATTTGCAGGATTCACGGGATTCATGGCGCCTCGTGGCGGCGACGAGCGTCGCACTGAGCGGAGCGCGATCCTGTGAATCCTGCAAATCCTGTCTGCTCTTGTCGTTCGGGTCCGGCGCGCGGAGCCACGGTCGCCGCCCGCAGCGGTTCACTGGTGCTCGGCGATGATACGCGCGACCTGCCGTGGATCGTTGGTGCGGGGCACGCCGTCCGGCACCTCAGTCGCCCGCGTCGCGGAACGCCAGCGCGGTCGCGTGCGCGCGCACGTCGGGCGGCCACCCGGCCACGAGCGCGCCGAAGCGCGCGGCGTCGTTCGCGAACAGCGCGCGCGACGCCTCCTCGAAGCCCGGCAGGTCGCCCGCGACCGCGTGCAGGAAGCGGTACGCGGCCTCGCGCGCCCGGCGCGCCCGCTCGTCCGCGGCGCCGGCGTGGCGCGCCTCGTCCACCAGCCGGCGGAGCGCGACGGAGGCGCCCCCGGGCTGCGCGGCGAGCCACTCCCAGTGGCGCGGGAGCAGCGTCACCTCGCGCGCGACGACGCCCAGCTTCGGCCGCCCGGGACGCCGCGGGGCGTCGGCGGTGTCCGGGGCGGCGGGCCGGAGCCGAGCGACGACGTCGTCGTGAGCT
>CBHYLO010000499.1:0-3842 GCA_966128675.1 uncultured bacterium
GTCGTGGTGTGGGGCGGCGCGATGGGGTAGACCGAGATCACGGCCGCGGGCTTCTGCAGCGTCGCGTCGCGCGCGGCGACGGCCGTCGCCACCGCGAGGTTGCCGCCCGCGCTCTCGCCGGCGAGCGCGACGCGCTTCGGATCGCCCTTGATGGACGCGGCGTTCGCGAGCGCCCACTTGTAGGCGGCGAGCGCGTCGTCGTGCTGCGCGGGGAACTTCGCCTCGGGCGCGAGGCGGTAGTCGACCGACACGACGACCGCGTTCGCCTCCTTCGACAGGCCGCGCGCGCCGCCGTCGTAGACGTCCTTGTTGGCGATCACCCAGCCGCCGCCGTGGTAGTACACGATGACGGGGAAGGGGCCGGCGCCCGCGGGCGTGTAGATGCGCGCGGGGATGCTGCCCGCGGCGCCCGCGATGCTGCGGTCCATCGACGTCACGCCGGGCACGAGCGCGGTCGGCGTGGTGTCCTTCCCCTGCGCCACGAGCAGCGCCAGCACGGCGTCCTTGGGCGACGGCTGCTGCCGCGCCTCCTGCGGCGTCAGCGTCTCGATCGGCTTGGGGCCGAGCGCGGCGTGCTGGTCGAGCAGGGCCTTCATCTGCGCCTCGGGCGCCGCGGCGGCGCCCGAGGGCGCGGTGGCCACGCCGGCCGCGCTGTCCGTCACGGCGCCCGCCGCCGAGTCCGTGCGCCGCTCGGCGCCGCCCCCGCAGGCAGTCAGCAGCGCGAGCGCGGTCGCCGCGCCGCACCATCTCGTCAACGTCGTTCCTTCACGACCCGTCATCGTCCCGTCCTCCCAGACCCGGTGGTCGCGCGCCGCGACTCCGGTGGCGCGGCGCGATGAGATGCAGCAGCGCGCCATGGGCAAGGACGCAGCCAGAGGGCGCTGCGGAGTACGGGCTGCGGGCTGCGGGCTGCGGATCCTGCTCCGTGCCCTCGGCGGCCTTCGTCGCGGCCTGCCTGCACGAGCTACTCGTTCGGATGCGGATGCTCCGGATCTGAACGGATGAGACGGATCGCCCCGCGTGGCGCATCGGCCGTCGCTACCGCGCGGAGCCATCCGCCGTTATCCGATCCTTTCAGATCTCTTCCTTGCAACTGCCGTTCGGGTCCGGCACGAGGACGCACGCGCACGATCCGCAGCCCGCGGTCCGCAGCCGTCCTTCCCCTACGCCCGCGCCCCCCGCAGCGCCGAGCGGACCATGACGTACTCGCCGACGTTGTCGAGCGTCAGCAGGCCGAGCAGCGTGCGGCCGCGCACCACGGGCATCGCCTGGCAGCCGCAGTCCTTGAGGCGCGCGAGCGCGTCCTCCAGCGCCTCGTCGGGCGCGGCGACGGCGAAGTCGGTGCGCATCGCGCCGCGCACGGGCGCGGCCTGGCCCTGGTCGCGCAGCGCCTGCAGCAGGTCGCGGCGCGTCAGCACGCCGACGAGCGCGCCGTTCTCGATCACCGGGAAGTCCTGCTGGAAGCCGGCGAGCAGCAGCTCCACCGCGCGCCCGATCGGCTCGTCGGGGCCGATGGTGCGCACGTCGGTGATCATCACCCGCGACAGCGGCAGCTCGGCGATGCCGCTCTCGCCGGAGACCGCATCGGCCTCGCTGGCGGCGGCCATCCACACGAAGAGCGCGACGAGCACGAGCATCGGCGTGTGGAACCAGAAGAAGCCCGCGAGCCCGAACAGCACCGCGAAGACGCGGCCGATGGCCGCCGCGCGCACCGTCGCGCGCGCGTAGTCGCCGGTGCGCCACGCGAGCAGCGCGCGCAGCACGCGCCCGCCGTCCATCGGGAAGGCCGGGAGCAGGTTGAACACCGCCAGCCAGATGTTGACGCCGAGCAGCTGCTGCGCGAGCGAGCGGCCGAAGAAGCCCGCGTCGGCGGTCGTGACGGCCATCGGGTCGGGGGCGCTGTCGAACAGCCGCAGCCCGGTCCACAGCAGCACGGCGAGCACGACGTTCACCGCCGGCCCCGCGAGCGCCACCATCAGCTCCTGCCGCGGCTCGCGCGGCATGCGCTCCAGGCGCGCGACGCCGCCGATGGGGAGCAGCGTGATGTCCTGCGTGGCGATGCCGTAGCGGCGCGCGGTGAGCGCGTGCCCGTACTCGTGCATCAGCACGATCGCGAAGACGAGCCCCACGAAGCCGACCGCCATCGCGCTCGCCGCGTACGACCGCGTGCGCTGGTAGGTGCTCAGCGCGTAGAAGGCGAGCAGCAGCAGGAACGTCGCGTGGACGTGGACGTCGATGCCGGCGATGCGCGCGATGCGCCAGGACCACTTCACGGAAGGGCGGGTGCGGGAACGTGCGTGGGCGCCTTCCGAAACGTCGCACGTCGGGATCGCATGGGCCAGCGGGTCACCCCGGGCCGCGCAGTCGCCCCAGTCGATCGGTGACGCGCGCCGGCACCAGCAGCGCGTCGGCGATGCCGGCGATCTCCTCGGCCTCGCGCCACGCGCGCTCCAGCTCCGCCAGCTCGCCCTCCAGCGCCCGCCGCTCGCGCTCCTCGTGCGCGGCCATCTCGAGCGCCAGCCGGACCGCGGTCGGGAAGCGGCTCACGACGCCGTCCTCGCCGAGCTGCCACGAGCGTTCGTAGAAGCGGCGCCGCTCGCCGTCGGCCGCGCGCGCGAAGAGCGCCGCCGGATCGGGCGTCTCGTCGAGCAGCGCGACCGCCTCGCGCACCGCGCGCGCGCTCCCGCCCGCCTGGTTGATGCGCGGGAGCAGCGTTGCGGCGGCGCGCAGCGCGTCCTCGCCCTCCAGGATCACCGATCGCGTGGGCTGGTCCCCCGTGAACCAACGATCCGTCGTGGGGTCGTCCGGCAGGACGCCGGGCACCTCCAGCCGCCAGCGCGCCTCGCCGAACGGCACGAGGCGCGGCGCGGCGTGCGCGGCGGCCACGCGCAGCGTCCGCCCCGGCGAGACCGGCACGGAGAGCACCTGCTTCGCGCGCCGCGCGTTGAACAGCACGTTCACCGAGTTGAGCAGCGGCCACACGGTGCCGAACGAGACCAGCCCGAGCACCGGCCCGGCGACCACCGCCGCGCCGAGCGCGCCCACGAAGCCGACGCTCGTCGCGATCTGGCGCCGCTGGCGGCGGCCGAACTGGTCGCCGTAGCGCCAGGCCGCGAACTCCGGGCGCAGCGGCTGCCCGATGCGCACGAGCTCCGTCCCGTCGGCGACGCGCGCCAGCCCGACGTTCTCCGTCGACACGCGGCGGCGCGTGTCCCGGTACAGCCGCTCGGCCGCCTCGATCGCCTCCCAGCGCTCCTCCAGCGGCGTCAGGTTCCACCGCTCGCAGCGCCGGCAGACCACCCAGAGCCGTCCCCGCGCGGCGTCGTACGCGAGGCGGCGGCCGACCGGGAACGCCTCGATGGCCTCGTTGCGTCCGAGGTCGCCCTGGCAGAAGAGGCAGCGCGCGTACACGGGGAGACGCCGGGCGCGGTCAGGGCGTGGCGAGCATGGCGCGCGCCGCGGCCACACCGCCGCGCGCCGCGCCCTCCAGCGAAGATGTGTGCGCCGCCTCGCTCGCGCGCCAGAGCCCCGGCAGGCCGGTGCCCACCGCGGCACGGCGCGCCGCCGCGCCGGGCGGCTGCGGATACTGCGACCAGGGCACGCGCTCGATCGCCACCGGCACCAGCGCGTCGGCCGGGAGCGGCGCCAGGCGCGCCGCCGCCCGCATGGCCGCCACCGTGTCGCGGGCCGCGCGCCGCAGCGCCGCGTCGTCGGCCGCGGCGTGCGCGCCCACGGCGGTGGCGGCCCCCAGGTGCGGGCCGTGGCGCGCGTCGGGGAGCGGGTACTCGGGCGCGGCCTCGGTGAGCGTCACCGCGTGCGCGCTGGGCGCGTCGGGGCGCGGC
>CBHYLO010000500.1:0-3841 GCA_966128675.1 uncultured bacterium
GAGCACGTCGCCCGCCGGGACGAGGGCGATGTAGCGCGCGTAGTACGGCAGGTGCTCGTCGGGCGCGGGGGGCGTGAGCAGCGGAGACGGCGTCAGCGTGGACATGGCGGCGGCCGGTGGTGAGGCGGGGGGGTCAGTGCGCGGCGGTGTCCGCGGTGGCGTCGTGGACGGCGCGGCCGCCGACGACGGTGAGGAGCACCCGCGCATCGCGGATGGTCTCGGGGGGGATGCGCGTGAGGTCGCGGTCGACGAGGACGAAGTCGGCGAGCTTCCCGACCTCGAGCGTCCCCTTGTCGCGCTCCGCGAACTCGGCGAACGCGCCCCCGGCGGTGTAGGCGCGGAGCGCCTCCTCGACGGTGATCTTCTGCTCGGGCACCCAGCCCCCGGGGTGCGTGCCGTCGAGCGTGCGGCGCGTGACGGCGGCGTAGATCCCCTCGAGCGGCGTGGGCGGCGCGACGAACCAGTCGCTCCCGAACGCCACCGTCGCGCCGGCGTCGAGCAGCGCGCGGAACGCGTACGTCCCCTGCGCGCGCACCGGCCCGATCACCCGGTCCGCCCACCGGCCGTCGTCGATCGCATGGTAGGGCTGCATGCTCGCGATCACGCCGAGCGCCCCGAAGCGCGGGATGTCGGCCGGGGCGACGTGCTGCGCGTGCTCGATGCGGAAGCGGCGGTCGCGGGGCCCGTTCTCCCGCGCGACGCGCGCGAACACGTCGAGCTGCGTGCGGATGGCCGCGTCGCCGATGGCGTGCACCATCACCTGCAGCCCCGCGGCGTCGGCGCCCTTCGTCCACGCGTACAGCGACTCGGGCGGCGTCACGAACAGGCCGCGGTCGTGCGGCGCGTCGGTGAACGGCTCCAGCATCGCCGCCGTGTGCGAGCCGAGCGAGCCGTCGACGAAGCCCTTGAGCCCTCCGATGCAGAGCCAGGCGTCGCCGCGGCCGCGCGCCGCGACGGTGTCGCGCAGCCGCGCCCACGTGGAGAGCGGCACGGCGGCGTGGATGCGCGTGCGCAGCCGGCCGGCCGCGTGCGCGCGGTCGAACACCGCGAGGTCGTCCCACCCGCCCATGTGGTGCACGGTGGTGACGCCCTGCCGCGCGACGTACGCCATCGCCGCGTCGAGCGCGCGGTCGGCCAGCGCCGGCGGCGCGTCGGGGACGACGCGGTCCACGAGCCCCATCGCGTTGTCCTTCAGGACGCCCGTCGGCTCGCCGGCGGCGTCGCGCACGATGGTGCCCCCGTCGACGTCGGCGGTCGAACGCGTCACGCCCGCGGCGCGCAGCGCGGCGCCGTTGGCGAGCGCCATGTGGCCGTCGAGGCGGTTCACCCAGACCGGGTGGTCGGGCGTCACCGAATCGATCCAGGCGCGGGTGGGCAGCGCCCCGCCCCACTGCTCGTGGTCCCAGTCGCCGCCCTGGATCCACGTGCCCTTCGGCACCGTCGCGGCGAACGCCCGGATGCGCGCCGTGAACTCGGCCGGCGTGCGCGCGTCGCGCAGCTGGACGGAGGCCAGGCGGAAGCCGCCGGCGACGAAGTGGACGTGCGCGTCCACGAAGCCCGGGACGAGCAGCTGGCCGGCCGCGTCCACCACCCGGGCGGTCGGGCCGGCCAGCTTGCGCACCTCGGCGCTGGAGCCGACCGCGGCCAGCCGGTCGCCCCGCACCGCGACCGCGTCCGCCCAGGGGCGGCGCGGGTTGCCCGTCCAGACGCGGGCGTTGACGATCGCCAGCGAGACGGCGTCGGCGTCGCGCGCGGGCGCCGGGTCGGGCGCCTGGGCGGGCGCGTCCGCGGTCACGGCCGCGAGGGCCAGGACGACGACGGCGGCGCGCCGCATGGGGCGGTCAGGCGCGGCGCTCCATCGCGTCGCGCACGTCGAGCAGGATCTCGAAGTAGAGTTGCTCGCGGCGGTACGCGAAGTCGAGCGAGGCCTGCTGCTGCAGGTCGTTGGCCTGGCGGGCGCGGTCGAACGCCTCGCGGTACATCTCTTCCAGGTTGGCCAGGATCTTCTCGCGGGAGCGGGACATGCGGAGCGCGTGCAGGGCGTGGGTGGTGAGCCGGGGCGCGACGTCGTGCGGCGCGGGCGCGGCTTCCTCGTCGTCGAACAGCTTCTTCGCCATGCCCATCAGCAGGCGGCGCGAGTCGGGCAGCGGGCTCACGACGAGGGCGGCGGCGGCCGGCGGCGACGGGGAGTGGACGGGGGCCGCGTGAGGCGCGAGGACGTCTTCGCGCGCGACGCGTTCCGGTGCGTGTACTGCGGCCAGGTCTTCCCGCCCGAGGAGCTGAGCGTCGACCACGTGCAGCCGCGCCTGCGCGGCGGGGACCGCTCGGGGGGCAACCTAGTGACGGCGTGTGGGCCCTGCAACGTACGCAAGGGGCACCGCACGCCGGCCGCCTTCCTCGCCGACGAACCCGAGACGCTGCGCCACTTCCGCCGCCACGCGCGGCACGTCTGGCCGCGCCACCTGCGCGCGGTGGAGGAGGAGATCGCGCAGCGCGCCGCCGGCGCCCCCCGCCGCCGCGGCGACGCCCCCGACGACGGCGCCGCCCGGTAGAGCGGCCTCCCGTTGAACCCGGCGCACCCGTCCGGGTATCATTCCCACGTTCAGCAGAACCACGTAAGGGGAGTAGCCACGCGGCCCCCGGGGTGACCCGGCGCCGCGCGGCCGGATCGTCAGCACTGCGTCGCGCGCGCCGGGAATTCCGGCCCGCGGCGCACGGTCCGGTCGGGTCGGACGTCACGATCAGGCGAGACCTTCGCAACAGGCGGCCGCCCATCAGGCGCGCGTTCGCGCGCGCGTCGGGGGATGCCGCGGTGCGGAGGGCTCGCCTGTTGCGCGTCCGGACCTCGAGGGAGCGATCGATGAACAACGTGAAGGTGTTCGTACTGATGGCGGGCCTCACGGCCCTGCTGGTCGCGCTCGGCGGCGCCTTCGGCGGCTCGACCGGCGCGACGATCATGGTGGCGGTCAGCGCCGTCATGAACCTGGCGATGTACTGGGGCTCGTCCAGCATGGTGCTGCGCGCGTACGGCGCGCAGGTCGTGACGGCGGCCGAGGCGCCGGAGCTGTACGCGATGGTCGACCGGCTGCGGCAGCGCGCGGGGCTCCCGATGCCGACGGTCGCGATCGCGCCGCAGGCGCAGCCCAACGCCTTCGCCACGGGCCGCAACCCCGAGAACGCGGTGGTCTGCGTGACCGAGGGGCTGTTGCGCCTGATGGACCGCGAGCAGCTGGAGGGCGTGGTCGCGCACGAGCTGGCGCACATCAAGAACCGCGACATGCTGCTGCAGACGATCAGCGCGACGATGGCCGGCGCGATCACGAACGTCGCGCAGTTCGGCTTCCTCTTCGGCGGCAGCAGCGACGACGAGGAGGGGAGCAACCCGATCGTCGCGATCGGCATGATGATCCTGGCGCCCATCGCCGCGATGATCCTGCAGATGGCGATCAGCCGCCAGCGCGAGTTCAAGGCCGATCAGGTGGGCGCCGAGATCACCGGCCGCCCGCTGGGGCTCGCGCACGCGCTGCTGCGGCTGGAGCAGGGCGCGCGGCAGATGCCGATGCACGTCTCGCCCGCGATGGCGCCGCTGGCGCAGGTGAACCCGCTGGGCGGCAGCGCGCTGCGCGGGATCGGGAAGCTGTTCTCGACGCACCCGCCGACGGCGGAGCGCGTCGCGCGGCTGGAGGCGATGGCCCGCTGACCTGCGGGCTGCGGGCTGCGGGCTGCGGATTCACGACCCGCAGTCCGCAGTCCTCGGCGCGCCGGGCCCGAACGGCAACGGCAGCAAGGATGAACGTCCGAGACGATCGGATAACGACGGATGGCTCCGTCTCCGACGACG
>CBHYLO010000501.1:0-3836 GCA_966128675.1 uncultured bacterium
CGCCCGACGTTGGCGAAGCGCAGGCCGCGCACGGTCACGCGGTCGGCGGTCACGCGCAGCAGCTCGCGCGTCCCCTCGCCGTCGAGCGTCGGCCAGCCCTCGCCCTCGAGCGTCAGCGGCCGGTCGACGACGACGGTCGGCTCGCGGTAGGTGCCGCGCCGCACGAGCACCCGGCCGCCCGGCGCGACGCGCCGCACCCCTTCCGCGATGGTGCGCACCGGACCGTCCGGCGAGACCACGACGGTCGCCGGCGGCGCGGGTTGCGCCAGCGCGGGCTGCGCGACCGCGGGCCCCGCCAGCCCGAGCGCGAGGAGCAGCGCCTCAATGCGCATGCGCCGCCTCGCCCGCGAGCCCCTCGGCCCGCAGCAGCGCGAGGACGTCCGCCCACGCCATGTCCCCCGCGCCATCGTCATCGCCGTCGGCGCGCCGCGTCGCGGCCAGCCCCTTGCCCATCGGGCTGCCCGCGGAGCCCGCGAGCCGGCGGAAGCGCGCGCTGTCGACCGGCAGCAGCGTGCCCGGATGGTCGTAGTCCGTCACCCACAGCCCGCGCGCGTCGTCGCCCCGGGCGATCGTGTACGCCGCCAGGCACTCGATCGAGTCGAACACGTAGAGCTTCCCCTTCGCCGTCACCAGCTCCGCGCCGAAGCGCGCGTCGCCCGCCACCATGCGGCACTCGGCGCACGCCTCGCGGCCGTAGGCGATGGGCCGCGGCGCCATGGGCGCGCAGCCGGCGAGGGCCAGCACGCCGGCGACGGCCGCGACCGCGCCGCGGCGCTCGCGGCGCCACGCGACGACCAGCGCCGCGACGCCGAGCGCGCACGCCAGCCCCGCGAGCACGCCGCCGACGTCGGGCCACGAGTGCGCCGTGAAGTTCAGCAGCTGCTTGGAGCCGATCAGCGGCGGCTGGTACGCCATGTCCGGGATGCGGATGATGGCGTGCGGGTCGAGGTCGTGGCCGTAGTCGTAGCCCCACTTCCAGAAGTCCGCGAGCCCCGCGAGCCCCGCCACGCCCAGCGCGCCGAGCCACGCGACCAGCGCGCCGCGCCGCCCCACCAGCGCGGCGGCCAGCCCCGCGGCCACCAGCCCGCCGACGATCCACGGCATGAAGCGCAGCTCGGGGATCGCGTCGGGCTCGATGGCCTTCATGCCGATGTAGTGATTCAGCCCGTTGATGTTCTGCAGGTCGTTCGGCTTGATGCCGTCGACCGTGTGGATCCGGATCAGCATCCCGATCCCCTCGGGGTACTGCGGCGCCTCCAGCTCGATGCGCCAGAGCGGGAAGGCGAACGTGCCCAGGAGGAGCAGGGCGGCGATCGCCGTCAGGAGGCGGGAGACGGAGGGGAGTCGGGTGGACATTCTGGTTGCCAGGAAGTGCTGTGGGCTGCGGGCTGCGGGTTCGACGACGAAGCGTCCCGAGGTCGGACCCGCAGTCCGCAGACCGCAGCCGTCAGTTGTTGGCCTTGTGGTTGTGCTGCCCCGGCGCCGGCTTCTCGTACTGCCCGGCGCGCGAGATCTGCGTCTGCGCCTTCTTCGAGACGTTCGCGATCAGCGGCACGTTCGAGCCGGCCGGCGACACGCGGACGTAGCCCTGCATCTCCTGGTGCAGCGCGCTGCAGAAGTCGGTGCAGTAGAAGGGGTAGATGCCGACGCGCTGCGGCACCCACTTGAGCGTGCGGGTCTCGCCCGGCTGCAGGATCAGCTCCGCGTTGTTGGCGCCGAGCACCGCGAAGCCGTGCAGGATGTCCCAGTCCTGCTCGACGTTGGTGACGTGGAACATCACCGTGTCGCCGAGCTGGATGCCCTCGATGTTGTCCGGCGCGAAGTGGCTGCGGATCGCGGCCATCTTCACGTGCACCGTCTTGCCGGTGCGGGCGATCGACGCGTCGGGCTCCCCCTTGATGCCGTGCGGGTGCGTGCTCTCCGAGAGCTTGTAGAACTTGACCTGCTTGTCCTTGATCAGGCTCGCCGGCAGCGCCTGCGCGTAGTGGGGCTCGCCGATGGTCGGGAAGTCGAGCAGGAGCTTCATCTTGTCGCCGCTGATGTCGATCAGCTGCGCGGACTGCGCCAGCTCGGCGCCCGTGGGCAGGTAGCGGTCCTTGGTGATCTTGTTCATCGCCACCAGGTACTTGCCGTACGGCTTCTTGCTGTCGCCACCGGGGATCATGATGTGGCCGACCGAGTAGTAGACCGGGATGCGGTCGAGCACCTCCCACGTCCCGAGCTTCCACTTCACGACCTCGGACGAGATGAAGTGCGACGTGTACGCGTTGCCGCGGCCGTCGAACTCGGTGTGCAGCGGGCCGAGGCCCGGCTTCTGCACCTCGCCGGCGAGGATGGCGTCGTACTTCAGCACCGGGATGCCGTCGATCTCCTTCTCGAACGCCTTCGCGTCGATCGCGGCGAGCAGCTTCTTGGCCGAGTGGACGGGGATCACGGTCGCGAGCTTGCCGCCGGCGACGATGTACTCGCCCGTCGGGTCGACGTCGACGCCGTGGGGCGACTTGGGCGTCGGGAGGTAGTAGACCATCCCCGGGCACGCCTTCGGGTCGAGCAGCCGCACCGACGTCTTCTTCTCGGACGTCGCGATGCGCGACTTCTCGTCCATGAAGTTGTGGTAGTACGTCACCGCCGTCGGCTGCGCCTTGCCGTCGGCCACGCACGCCTCCGCCTTCTTGTAGTTGACGGCGGCGATGTAGTCCTTGTCGGCCTGCGAGGCGTTGGTCTCGAGCTTGGTGTACGCCTGCTCCGAGTTGTACGAGGTGAAGAAGAACCAGCCGTCCGACGGCCCCTTGCCCGCGTGCCCGAGGTCGTAGTTGTAGCCGGGCATCAGGATCTGGAACGCGACGTCCATCTTCCCGGGCTGGTCGGCCGTGATGAACGACAGCGTGCCCTTGAAGTTCTCCTTGTAGCTGTCGATCGAGACGTCGGCGTTGGTGCCGAGCGGCACGCTGAAGCGCGTCGCGCTGACGACGTAGCGCCCGTCGGGCGTCGTGAACGGCGAGGCGTGCCCGCCGGCCGAGTTGGGCAGCTCGAGGATCTCGCTCGTCTCGAACTGCGTGAGGTCGATGCGCGCCACGCGCGGCGTGTTGTTGGCGTTGATGAACAGCCACTTGCCGTTCACCTCGCCCGCCGTCTGCGACAGCTCCGGATGGTGCGAGTCGTCCCACGGCACGAAGCCGTACGACGTCTGCAGCATCGCCTTCGTCTCCTCGCTGTAGCCGTAGCCGTTCTCGGCGTGCTGCGAGAAGACGGGGATGTGCTTGATCAGCCGGCCGGAGGGCAGCGCGTACACGGCGACCTGGCCACTGAAGCCGCCGGAGAGGAACGAGTAGTACTCGTCGTGCTGGCCGGGCGCGACGTACACGCGCGAAGCGGCGTCGCCCGTCACGAGATTGGGGCCGCCCTTCGTCGCCGTGGCCTGGCAGGCGAACAGCAGCGTCGCTCCCGCCGTGGCGGCGATGCCGCCGGTGAGGAGCTTGCGGACCGTGGAGGTCATGGGGACAGTCACTCCCGACGCGCCGTGCGCGTGGATGGAGGGTAGGGGAGGTGAGGCGCGCGCCCTCCACGCGCGGCCCGCCGTGGCTCGCGGCACGCTCGGCCCGATCAGGGCCGCATGCCGCGAGCGACCGCCCGGAATGCCGGGGGCGGTCGCTCCATCAATCATGCGGACATGATGAATTCCGCCCGTCGGCCGTCGTCCCGATTCCGCGTGCGGGTTGTCCGGGTCGCGTGTGGGGGAATCGCCGTCGGGGAAAGCACGAGGGGGGGGGGCGCTCCGTGCGCCCCGCCCCGCATGTCGCCTCCGCGCTCGCGCCCGGCCGGCGTCGGCGAACGAG
>CBHYLO010000502.1:0-3832 GCA_966128675.1 uncultured bacterium
GGACGCGCCCGACGACGGCGCGGCGTCGCGCTGGGCGCTCGCGGGCGGGGCGGGCGAGGGGTGGCTGGGCGCGGGCGGCGGCGGGGTGACGCTGCCGACGCTGGCCGGCGCGCGGGCGGGCTGACGGCGGTCGGTTGTGGCGTGGCTGCCGCAGTGTGGCCGCCACAGCTTTGACTGTGAACGGACATTCACAGAGATTGGCGACGTCAGCCGTGGCAGGAGATCGCCACCGTCGCCGTTCTCCCGAGACCTTCCGTTCATGCGCCGCCCGCTCGCCGCCGCCCTGCTGTCGCTCGTCCCGTCGCTGCTCGCCGCCCAGACGACCATCGCCACCGGCGGAGGGGACGTGGTGCACAGCTTCGGCCCCGGCTCCACGCCGACCTACGGCCAGACGTTCGTCGCGCCGACCAACGGTGACACGCGGCTGGACCAGTTCTCGTTCTGGCTCAAGCCGGAGCCGGCGCTGCACATCCGCGGCTACGTGTTCGCGTGGGACGACGCGCTGGACCGCGTGAGCGGGCCGGCGCTCTTCACCTCGGCGACCTTCTCGGGGCCGGGTGGGTCGGGCTTCCAGCGCGTGGACGTGAACACGGGCGGGGTGACCCTGGTCGGCGGCACGACCTACGTCGCGTTCCTCAGCACGCTCGGCCTCGGCGGCAGCGGCTCGATCGAGTGGGAGTTCTCGTCGCCGGGCAACCCGTACGCGGACGGCGCGTTCGTCTACGCCAACGGCGGCGACCTGACCCAGTCGTGGGACGGCGGCAGCGGCACCTACAAGACGAACGGCGGCGACGCCCGCTTCGCGCTGACGTTCAACGCCACGTCGAACGTCGTGCCGGAGCCGGGCACGTGGGCGCTGCTGGCGACGGGGCTGGTCGCGGTGGGCGGCATCGCGCGCCGCCGCGTGCGCGCGGGCTGACGGCGGCCGCCGTCGCACGACTCAACCGGCGCGTCCGCTCCCGCGGGTGCCGCGGACGCGAACGGCGAACTGCATTCGCAAGGCAGAGATCCGAAAGGATCTGATGAGTGCGGATGGCTCCGGTGGGGTGCGATGTGAATCGCCGCCCCGCGGAGCCATCCGCCGTTATCCGCCGTTCTCGGATCGTTTCCTTGCAACCGCCGTTGGTCGTTCGGGTCCCGCGCGGGCGACGCGGCGCTACGCCGCGTCCTTCGCCGCGTCCTTCGGGTCCGCCTCCGCGCCGGGCGCGAGGCGCGCGATCCAGGCGCGCGCGGCGGCCGGATCGGCGGGGGCGCGGCGGTTCTCCTCCTCCACCTGCCGCACGATCTCGCCGCGCAGGATGGTGACGTCCGACGGCGCCTGGATGCCCAGGCGCACGCCGCCGCGCTCGCAGGCGAGGACGACGACGGTGATGCCACCGTCCATCACGATGGACTCGCCGACGCGGCGACCGAGGATCAGCATGCGGCACTCCGAGCGCCCGCACGGGCGCGCGTGAGAGAGGGGAACGGGAGCGGGAACGGCGAACGGCGCATCAGGGCATCCCTCAGATCATCCCGAGGACGGTCTGCATCATCTCGTCGGCCGCGGTGATGACCTTGGCGGCCGCCGCGTACGCCTGCTGCGCGCGCATCAGCGTCGTCAGCTCCTCGTCGATGTTGACGCCGCGCACCGAGGTGCGGCGCAGGTCCGCCTGCTCCGCCAGCGTGCGGCGCACGGTCGCGGCGCTCTCGGCGTCCTTGACCTGCGTCGCCAGCCCGCTGGTGGTCGCGCGATAGAAGTCGGCGATGCTCGTCGGCGCCGAGGTGCGGCGGCCGGCGGGGTTGGTGGAGCGGTCGACCGTCGTGAAGTCGATCGTCGCCAGCGTCACGCCGCCCAGCACCGCCGCCGACGAGGTGCGCAGGCCGGCCAGCGCCAGCGCGACGTCGTTGTCGGCGGGGCGCGTGGCCCGCGACGACGTGCTGGCGATGCGCGACGCGTCCTGCGAGATCTGCGACGACAGCGCGATGTTGCGCGCCGTCACCACGCCCGCCACGGGCGGCGAGGCGAACGGGTCGCCGGCCACGTAGCTGTCGCTCGCCTTGTCGACGAAGAAGTTCAGGTAGGGCGCGCCGGCGGTGCCGTCGTTGCCCATGGTGTGCACCGCGTTGACGGTGCGCGCGAGCGTGTTGGCGATCGCGTCCAGGCGCTCCTGCGTCTCGGCCAGCTCGGTGTTCTGGAAGTCGAGCATCGTCTGCAGCTCGCCGCCCACCGGGAGGAGCGGGTCGTTCGGCGCGCGCTGCGTCGCCAGCTTCAGCGTCGCGCCCGTGCCGGTGGCGATCTGCAGCCGCTCCGCGTGCACGCCGTCGACCAGCGTGTTGTTCCCCAGCAGGATGGTGGTCGAGCCGTTGGCCTGCGGCAGCACGCGCACCTCGCCCAGCTTCGACAGCCGGTCGATGGCGACGTCGCGCTGGTCGCGCAGGTCGTTGGCCATCTTCCCGCCGACCTCCGCCTCGACGATGCGGCCGTTGAGCTGCGCGATCGTGTCGGCCAGCCCGTTGAGCTCCGTGAGCGTGTTGCTCATGCGGATGTTCGTCTGCGTGCGCAGGTCGGTCAGGCGCTGGTCGAACGCGTTCAGCTGCGTGACGACGTTGCGCGCGCGCTGCTGCACGACGCTGCGCGCGGCGTTGCTCGTGGGCGCGTTGGCGAGCTCCGACCACGACGACCAGAACGCGTCCATGGCCGCGGCCAGCCCGTCGTCCGACGGCTCGCCGAGGACGGCCTCGACCTGCCCCAGCAGCTCCTCGCGCAGCGTCGCGGCGCCGTAGCCCGCGGACTCCTGCCGGTACGCGACGTCAAGCAGCTCGTCGCGCGTGCGGCGGATGTCGTCGATCGCGACGCCGGTGCCGACGTTCCCGTACGGGAAGTACTGCGGCGTCGCCGCCATCGAGTCCACCCGCTGGCGCGAGTAGCCCTCGGTCTCCGCGTTCGCGATGTTGTGGCCGGCCGTCTGGATGACGGCCTGCTGGTAGTTCAGCGCGGTGCGCGCGACGCTGAGGATGCTGGAGAGGGACATGGCGGCTCCGGCGGTCCGTCAGGCGGTGCGGTTGACGAGCCGCCCGCCGCCCGTCACGGCCGGGCGCGCGAGGCCGTCGGTGGCGTAGCGCACGTTCGCGCCCGCCGGGCTCTCCTCGCTCACGCCCGCGAGGGCGCGCGCGTGCGTCTCGCCGTGCGGCCGCCCGAGGCGCTGGATGCGGCGGTTCATTCCCACCTCGCTCGACAGCGCGAGCGCGCTGGTCTGCAGCTCGTCGCGCGCGGCGCGCAGGGCGTCGGTGATCTGCGGGCCGACGATCTCCTCCAGCTCGCGCATCGGGAACTCGTCGACGCCGGCGAGCAGGCGGCTGAGCTGGCGGCGGCGCAGGCGCGCCTGGCCGAGCGTGGCCAGGATGCGGTGCGTCGCGAACACGGTGTCGTCGACCGTCTGCAGGTCGTCGCCGCCGACGGCCGCGCGCTGGCGGCGCATCGTCGCGGCGAGGTCCTCCAGCAGCTTGCGCTCGGACTTCAGCGAGTCGAGCAGCGCGTCCAGCGTCGCCGGCGCGTGCGGGCCGCCGGGGCTCGCGGGGCGCGGCGCGCGCGCGGCCACGACGCCCGCGTGCCCGGCATCGGCGACGCGCAGCAGGGGCATCCCCGGCCCGTACGCCGCGGCGGCGGGGCGGGGGACGGCGGGCAGCGTGACGTGAGGCGTTGGGAAGGGCGCCATCTATCGACCTGCGTCGCGGGACGGAGTGAGGGACATCGGTTGGAGCGTCGGCCGGAGCGCCAGCGGCGCCGGCGTCGCCTCGAGCGCCGTGACGGGCGCCGCGTCGTGCGGTGCAGCGTTGCCTGCAGCGTTGC
>CBHYLO010000503.1:0-3830 GCA_966128675.1 uncultured bacterium
CGCGTCGGGCTGGCCGTGCGCTGCACGCCGGCGCCGTCGCGCGAGCTGGCGCTGCAGGGCCCCGACGCGCTGGCCGGCAGCGAGGCGCGGGCGCGCGCGTTCGGCCTCTGGATGTACGAGATGGTGGGGTGGTGGATGTACAGGGCGCGGGGCTGGGTCTGAAAGGCCCGAGACGGCGGAGGACGGAAGGGCGAGGACGGAACGGCGGAGGACGGTGAAGCGTGATGACGATGAAGCGGACCCTTCGCGCTTGACGCTGCAAGCCGAAAGGTCCGCCGCTCCGTTTCACGCCGCACCGTCCTCCGCCTCATCGTCCTCCGCTTCACCGTCCTCCGCTTCACCGCACCCGCCCGAGGCGCGACACCGTGACCGTCTCCACGGCGGCGCCCCGGCGCAGCTCGATGCGCAGGTTCGCCGCGCCCCAGCCGAGCCCCGAGGCGGCGTACGCCATGGAGTCGCGCGTGGCGGACATGCGGACGCCGTAGAGCGCGGCCAGCGAGCGGCGCAGCGCGCTGTCGCCGCGCAGGTGCACGGTCACCGCGCCCCGCACGGTGTCCAGGCGCACCGCCGCCCGTTCGGCCCGCAGCGCGGCGAGGGCGCGGGCGGTCGCGAGGGCGGACCGCACCTCGTCGCGGGCCGAGCGTGCGCGGGCGGCGTCCACCAGCGGCGCGCCCGCGCGCAGCGCGAACGCGGCCAGCAGGCCCAGGACGGCGAGCGCGATGGAGAGCTCGGGGAGCGTGACGCCGCGGCGCGGGGGGCGAGGTAGGGGGCGCACGCCACGAGGGTACGGTGGCCGGCGCGGCGCGGCCGTGCCCGCGCGACGCATCCCGGACCCGCCGGCCGCCGCCCGCCGCCCCAGCGGGAACGCCCGCCGGTGCGTAGTCGTGCGTCGCCCGCCCGCATCCGCCGTCGCGGTATGTCCGGCCCGACCTCCACCCGGGACCCGTCCATGCGCCGTTCCCTCCCCGTCCCGCGCGGACCCGCCGCGCTCGCCCTGCTGGCCGCGCTCGCGGCCGTGCCGACCCCCGCCTCCCTGGTCGCGCAGCAGGGCACCCAGCCCCTCGACACCGCCTACACGCGCCGCATCCGCGAGCTCACGCCCACGGACCCGCGCTGGAAGTTCACCACGGAGCTGGTGGACTACCTCCCCGCGTCGGCCACCGTCCCGACGCCGCTGCAGGTCCTCGGCTACGTGCCGGGCACCCTCGGCAAACTTTCCCACACGGCGGACGTCAACAAGTACTTCCGCGCGCTGGCCGAGAAGTCGCCGCGCACCAAGCTGTTCTCGCTGGGGACCAGCGACGAGGGGCGCGAGGAGATCCTGCTGGCGATCGCCGACGAGGCGACGCTGGCGCGGCTGGACGACTACAAGCGCATGAGCGCGCGCCTCGCCGATCCCCGGGGCCTCTCGGCCGACGAGAAGGCGCGCCTCATCCGCGAGGCGAAGCCCATCTACTGGGTCCTCGGCGCGATGCACTCGCCCGAGACGGGCAGCCCCGAGATGCTGATGGAGATGGCGTACCGCCTCGCGGTGGACGAGGGCGCGTACGCGAAGAGCATCCGCCAGAACGTCATCACGCTCATCACGCCCGTGCAGGAGGTCGATGGGCGCGACCGCATGGTGGACGTCTACAACCAGAGCGAGAAGCTCAAGCTCGGGCCGACCGGGCGGAACCTCGTGTACTGGGGCAAGTACACCGCGCACGACAACAACCGCGACGGCATGGTGATCTCGCAGAAGATCACCCAGAACTACCTGAAGGGCTTCCTCGACTGGAAGCCGATCATCACGCACGACCTGCACGAGTCGGTGCCGTTCCTCTACACGAGCACCGGCACGGGCCCGTACAACGACGAGTTCGACGCGATCCAGGTGAACGAGTGGAACCAGCTCGCCTACCAGGAGATCAACGAGCTCACGCGGCGCGGGCTGCCCGGCGTGTGGACGCACGGCTTCTACGACGGCTGGGCGCCCAACTACATGCTGGCGATCTCCAACTTCCACAACGCGCTCGGGCGCTTCTACGAGACGTACACGTCGAGCGGCGCCGGCTGCCACACCGTCAACCTCGGCGAGGCGCAGACGCAGCGCGAGTGGTACCGGCACAACCCCGCCGTCAACGGCGTGAAGTGGTGCATCCGCTCCAACATCAACTACCAGCAGAGCGGCGTGATGGTCGCGCTGAAGTACGTCGGCGACCACAAGGAGACGTTCCTCGAGAACTACGCCGCGAAGGCCGAGCGGCAGACGCAGAAGGGGCGCATCCAGGCGCCGTACGCGTTCGTGATCCCGCGCGCGCAGCGCCGCGCCGCGGAGGCCGCGGACTTCGTGAACCTGCTGCGCCTCACGGCGACGGAGATCCACGAGGCGACCGCGGACTTCACGGTCAACGCGATGCCCAAGATCGTCGAGGGCCGCCAGCCGGAGCCGCGCGCCGACCGCGCGCCGCAGCTCCGCACCACGCCCGTGCAGGTGAAGGCGGGCGACTGGATCGTGCGCATGGACCAGCCGTACACGCAGCTCCCGCGCACGCTGCTCGCGACGCAGACGTACAAGCCCACCGATCCGTCGCCGTACGACGACACCGGCTGGACGCTCGACGAGCTGCGGCACGTCGTCTCGCACACCGTCGCCGACTCCGCGGTGCTGACGCGGCCGATGCGCCTGTTGAGCGCCGACCCGACGATCGCGGGCACGGTGAAGGGCGACGGCTCGGTGCTCGTCGTGAAGCACCTCGGTGACTGGCGCTCGGCCGTGCTGCCGTGGAAGGCGGGCGGGCGCGTGCGCGTCGCCGACAGCGCGTTCAGCGTGAACGGCGCGACGTTCCCCGCGGGCTCGTTCATCGTCGAGTCGCCGAAGGGCGCCGACGCGGTGAAGGCGCTCGGCCTCGAGGCGGTCGCGGTGGCGACCGCGCCGACCGTGAAGTCGCACGTCGTGTCGCTGCCGCGCATCGCGTACGTCCACACCTGGCAGGAGACGCAGAACGAGGGGTGGGTGCGCTTCGCGTTCGACCAGATGGGCGTGCCGTACACGTACATGGCGGACCAGAAGCTGCGCGCGCCGGGCGCGCTGGACCGCTACGACGTCGTCGTCTTCCCGCACTCGGGGCAGGGCGGCATGTCGATCGTCAACGGCCGTCCGATGACCGGGCCCGCGGTGCCGTGGCGCGCGACCAAGGACACGCCGCACCTCGGCAAGTGGGACGAGACGGACGACATGCGGCCCGGCATGGGCCTCGAGGGCGCGGCGTCGCTGCGCCGCTTCGTCGAGCGCGGCGGCCTGCTGCTCGTCGAGGGCTCGACGTCGCGCCTGCCGATCGAGACCGGGCTGACGCCGCAGGTGACCGAGTTCACGGGGCGCAACCTGCAGGCGCGCGGCGCGGTGTTCCGCGCGCAGCCGGTGACGACCGCGAGCCCGATCCTCTACGGCTACGACGACCGCACCAGCATGCCCGTCTACTTCAACCAGACGCCGCTGCTGCAGGTGGGCGGCGGGTTCGGCGGCGGTGGCGGCGGCGGCGCGGGCGCGGCGCCCGAGGGCGTCGATCCGGCGATCCTCGCCGCGCAGGAGCGCGCGCGGCCGCGCGTGATCCTGCGTTTCCACGACAACGCGGACTCGCTGCGCATCTCGGGCATGCTGAACAACCCCGCGGAGCTCGTCGGTCGTCCGGCGGTCGTCGACGCGCCGCTCGGCAACGGGCACGTGGTGTCGTTCGCGATCCGTCCGTTCTGGCGCCACCAGACGCAGGGCTCGTGGGCGCTCGCGCTGAACGCGATCGCCAACTGGAACGCGCTCACGACGCCGGTCGCGACGCCGCGCGCGGCGACGG
>CBHYLO010000504.1:0-3824 GCA_966128675.1 uncultured bacterium
CGCAACTCCCGCTTCGATCAACTCCGGACCTCCCGATGCAATATCTACCAAACGCCGCCGCCGCCCGCCGCATGGACACCTCCGAGCTGCGCGGGCACTTCCTCGTGCAGGGGCTGTTCGTCCCCGGCGCGCTCGTGCTCCGGCCGGTCGACCTCGACCGCGTGGTGCTCGGCGGCGCGATGCCGACGGACGCGCCGCTCGCGCTGCCGACCCCCGACTACCTGCGCGCCGAGCACTTCTGCGAGCGCCGCGAGCTGGGCGTGCTGAACACGGGCGGCGCCGGCACCGTGACCGTCGACGGCGCGGCGCACGCGCTGGCCGCGCACGAGGTGCTCTACGTCGGCCGCGGCAGCCGCGAGGTGACGTTCGCCAGCGACGACGCGACGAAGCCCGCGCGCTTCTACCTCGTGAGCTATCCTGCGCACGCCACGCACCCCACGACGCGCATCGCGGCCGCCGACGCGGACGTGCTGGAGCTGGGGAGCGCCGAGACGTCGAACAAGCGCCGCATCCGCCGCTACGTCCACCAGCGCGGCGCGCAGAGCGCGCAGCTGGTCATGGGCGTGACGACGCTGGAGCCCGGGAGCGTGTGGAACACGATGCCCGCGCACACGCACGACCGCCGCTCCGAGGTGTACCTCTACTTCGACCTCCCGTCGGACGCGATGGTGCTGCACCTGCTCGGCGAGCCGACCGAGACGCGCACGCTGGTGGTGCGCGACGGCGAGGTCGCGCTCTCGCCCGGGTGGTCGGTGCACGCCGGCTGCGGCACGCGCGCCTACGCCTTCTGCTGGGCGATGGGCGGCGAGAACCAGGACTACGCGGACATGGACCCCGTCGCGATGGAGACGCTCCGCTGATGCGCGCGCGCACCGCCCTTTCCGCCCTGCTGGTCGCCGCGCCGCTGGCGACGGCCGCCGCGCAGGCGCCCGCACGCGTGACGCTGCGGGCCGAGAACCCGCTGAACGTGGCGCGCACCGAGGAGATCGTCGCGGTGCCGTGGGCCGCGGTGCGCCGCGCGCTTCCCGCGGCCGCGCCCACGAAGGTGCGCGTGCTCGACGCGGCGGGGCGCGAGCTGACGTCGCAGGTGGTCGACAACGACGGGGACGGCACCGAGGACGAGCTGCTGCTGCAGGCCGACTTCTGGCCGAAGGAGACGAAGAGCTTCACCGTCGAGGCGGCGGCGCCGACGCAGAAGCCGGTCGCCCGCGTGGACGTGCGCTACGACCCGCCGCGCGACGACGTCGCGTGGGAGAGCGACCGCATCGGCTTCCGCATCTACGGGCAGGGGCTCTGGAAGAACCCGGAGTACGAGCCGCTCCACAGCAGCGGCATCGACGTCTGGCCCAAGCGCACGCGCGCGCTGATCGTCGAGAAGTGGTACACGAAGGGCCACGACCAGTACCACGTGGACACCGGCGAGGGCGCCGACTTCTACGACGTCGGCCCGACGCTCGGCACCGGCGGCGTGGCCGTCTGGTCGCGCGACACGCTCTGGCGCGCCGACAACTTCAGGTCATACCGGATCATCGCCGACGGGCCGATCCGCGGCGTCTTCGAGCTGAAGTACGACCCGTGGACGGCCGACGGCCGCAAGGTCTCCGAGGTCAAGCGCATCGCCATCGACGCGGGCCAGAACCTGTACCGCTCGACGAGCGTCTTCACCGCCGACGGCACGCAGGAGCTGCCGTACGTCATCGGCGTCGTGAAGCGCCCGGGCCTCGTGGGGATCACGAGCAAGGCGAATCAGTGGGCATGGTTGACTGGCTGGGGAGCTGTGAGTCCAAAGAACGGCGGCCACGGCGAGCTCGGAAACGCGGTCATGCTGCCGCGCGAGCGCGTGGTCGACTGGAAGGAGGCGCACGGCCACTACCTCGCGGTCAGCCGCGCGACGCCGGGCCAGCCCGTCGTGCATTACGTCGGCGCGGGGTGGACGGCGAGCGGCGACTTCCCGACGCCGCAGGCGTGGTGGGCCTACCTCGACCGGTTCGCGCAGCGCCTCGCGGCGCCGATCGCGGTGACCGTGTCCGCGGGGACCGCCGCGCGGTGATCGTCGTGCGCGCCGGCGCGGCGCTGCTGGCCGCCACGCTGCTGGACGGCGCACCGCCGCAGGGGCGCACGGACGCCGTCGTCGACGCGCGTCACGCCGGCGCCGAGGGCGCGCGCGTGAACGGCGTGCGCACCTACCGCACGCTGGGCGCGGCGCTGGCCGGCGCGCGCCGCGACGGGCGCCTGCCGTACGTCGTCCGCCTGCGCGCGGGCCGCTTCCGCGAGAAGCTGTCGGTGGACCACCCGAACGTCTGGCTCGTCGGCGCGCACCGCGACTCCACCGTCATCACCTGGGACGACGCGGCGGGAACGCCGGCGCCGGGCGGCGGCGTACTCGGCACGCGCGGGAGCTGGACGCTCCGCGTGACGGCGCCCGACTTCCGCGCCGAGCGGCTGACCGTCGAGAACGCGTGGGACTATCCGGCCAACGCGCGGAAGCCCGACGGCGACCCGACGAAGCTGCAGGGCACGCAGGCCGTCGCGCTCGCGCTCACCGACGCCAGCGACCGCGCGGTGCTGCTCGACGTGCGGCTGACGGGCTACCAGGACACCTTCTTCGCGAACGCGGGACGCGTGTACCTGCGCGGCTGCGAGATCGCGGGCCACGTC
The DNA here is from genome assembly GCA_966128675.1 of uncultured bacterium. Classification (GTDB taxonomy): domain Bacteria; phylum Gemmatimonadota; class Gemmatimonadetes; order Gemmatimonadales; family Gemmatimonadaceae; genus Roseisolibacter. The sequence goes on from CBHYLO010000504.1 coordinate 2,659, forward strand.
GACTTCATCTTCGGCGCGGCGCGCGCGGTGTTCGAGGAGTGCGACGTCGTCAGCCGCGACCGCGGCGACCCGCGCAACAACGGCTACGTGACGGCGCCGAGCACCGACGCGGCGTCGCCCGTCGGCTTCCTGTTCGTGCGCAGCCGGCTGAGGAAGGCATCGCCCGCGATGGCCGCGAACAGCGTCGCGCTCGGGCGGCCGTGGCATCCGTCGGCGACGCCGCTGGCGGTGAGCAGCGCGGTGTTCCTCGACTGCTGGATGGACGACCACATCACCGCCGCCGGGTGGGACCGCATGTCGTCGGTCGATTCGGCGACGCAGGTGCGCTACTGGTTCGAGCCGGCGGCCGCACGCTTCTTCGAGGCGGGCAGCACGGGCCCCGGCGCCGTCGCGAGCCCCACGCGCCGCGTCCTCGGCCCCGGCGACCTCAGATCGTACACCATCGCGCGCACGCTCGGCGACTGGACGCCGGACGTCGCGCCCCTGAAGTGACGCCGACATGGACGTGATGCGATGGAGATGACGTTCCGCTGGTTCGGCCCCGACGACCCGATCCCGCTCGCGCACGTGCGGCAGATCCCGGGCGTGCGGGGCGTGGTGAGCGCGCTGTACGACGTGCCCGTGGGCGAGGCGTGGCCGCGCGAGAAGCTGGAGCGGCTGGCCGCGACGGTGGACGACGCGGGGCTGCACGTCGCCGTGGTCGAGAGCATCCCGGTGCACGAGGACATCAAGCTCGGGCGCCCGACGCGCGACCGGCTGATCGACGCGTACTGCGCGAGCGTGGAGGCGATGGGGGCGCTGGGCATCCCGGTGCTCTGCTACAACTTCATGCCGATCTTCGACTGGACGCGCACCGACCTCGCGCTGCCGATGCCCGACGGCTCGACGGCGCTGGCGTACGACGAGGCGGCGCTGGCGCGCATCGACCTGTCGCGCGGCACCGGCGACCTGCCGGGCTGGGCGACCGCGTACACGGCCGACGAGCTGGCGGCGCTGCTGGCCGCCTACCGCGACGTGGACGCCGAGCGGCTGTGGGAGCACCTCGCGTACTTCCTGGAGCGCGTCGCGCCGGTGGCCGAGCGCGCGAACGTGCGGATGGCGATCCACCCGGACGATCCGCCGTGGCCGATCTTCGGACTGCCGCGGATCATCACCGACGGCGCGGC
>CBHYLO010000505.1:0-3824 GCA_966128675.1 uncultured bacterium
AAGACGAACGCGCATACTCGGGGCGTCACGTCGCCTCGGCCGCCGTCCGCGATCACGATCCCGAGGGGCTCCTGCACTTCTATTGTCTGACGCGTCTGCTTCATAGGCACTCCTTACGTAGGGGCCCGGCACCCGGGCGCCCATACTACTGGCAGTGCCGGTGCCGGAGATTCGCCCACACGTAAGACGTTGCCTGGCAAGCAGTTGTTAAGATCGACCGGGCCACGGGCGGGGGCGGGTGTCGCGCTCTGACACATCCCCGCCGGCACGGGTGTCGCGAAACGCGACAGACCCGCGCCCTGTCAACGGGCCCGCCGACTCAGTGCAGCTCGGCCTGCTTGCGCGCCAGGAAGGTCGGCCCGGCGGCCGACTCGCTCTCCACCGAGATCGCCCAGCCCGCGTAGCGCGCGCGCAGCTCCTCGAGCGTCGGGCCCGCGGGCCCCGGGCCCGCCGTGCCGGCGACGATCGTCTGCACCAGGTGGACGCCGCCGTCCAGCGTCGCGCTCTGCAGCGTCGCGATGGCGCGCTCGCGCTCCTCCGGCGCCAGCCCGTCGAACGCCTGGGGCGAGCAGACCACCAGGCGCAGCGCGACGTCCGGCGCCCAGCCGGCGATGTCGCCGACGAGCGGACGCACCCGGGTCATCAACCCCGCCTGCTCGGCCGCCATCATCACGCGCTCCACCGCGCCGGGCGCCGCGTCGATCGCGGTCACCGCGCAGCCCAGCGCGGCGGAGAAGATCGCGGCGCCCTCGTCGTCCATGCCGGCGACCAGCACGTGCTCGCCCTCGGACGCGCGCACCTCGCGCGCGAGCGGGCTGTTGGGGTGCAGCCCCCAGCGCTCCGGCTTCCGCAGCTCGGCGAGCGTCTTCAGCCGGCGCCGGCGCCACGTGCTGTAGCTCGGGAGGCGGATGCGGCGCGCGATGATGCGGTCCACCTCCTCCCAGATCACCAGCTCGGTGAACGTCGTCTGCGCCTGCTCGCGCAGCGCGGCCACCGCCTCGTCGCCGATGGCGAGGATGGCGCTGCGCGGGATCGAGTCCTTGTAGTCCTCGATCTCCCGCTCCACGAACAACTCGTATTCGTGCTTGAGTGAACGTGGGGCGTGCATGCGGAGCGCGGTGGTGCGCGGGAACGGATGGCGGGGGACCCGCGTAACCTAGGGCGCGGGATCGGCCGTGCAAGGCCGGATGCACCCGCGCCCGGCCCATCCCGTCACCGTGTTCGCCGCGTCGGCCCGCGGGCCCACCGGCGCACCTCCCGGCACCCACGTCGCATGCCCGAGCTTCCCGAGGTCGAGGCCGCGGTCCGCGCGCTGCGCGCCGCCGTCGTCGGCCGCACCATCCGTCAGGCGCAGACGCGGCACGCCGCCGCGCGTCGCGCGCTGCCGGACGACGTGGCGGCCGCGCTGACCGGCCGGCGCATCGTCGGCGTGACGCGGATGGGAAAGCACCAGGCGCTCGCGCTCGACGACGGCAGCACGCTGCACGCGCACTTCCGCATGACGGGCGACTGGGACGTCGGCCGCGCGGAGGCGCCGCTGCCGCCGCATGCGCGCGTCGTGCTGACGTTCGACGACGGCGTGCGCGTCGCGCTCGTGGATCCGCGCGCGCTCGGCGGCATCACGTGGCACGCGCCCGGGCAGGCGCCCGCGCCGGCGCTCGGTCCCGACGCGCTCGACGACGCCTTCGACGCCGCGGCGCTGCGCGCCGCGCTGCGCACGCGCCGCGCGGCCATCAAGCCGGCGCTGCTCGACCAGCGCGTGGTCGCGGGCGTCGGCAACATCTACGCGGCCGAGGCGCTGTGGGTGGCGCGCATCGACCCGCGCGTCGTCGCGGCGTCGCTCGGCCCCGCGCGCGCCGAGCGGCTGGTGGCCGCCATCAAGTCGGTGATGCGCGACGCGCTCGACGCGCCGGGCCGCTACCAGGACGGCGAGGCGCTCGAGCGCCTGCACGTGTACGGCCGCGAGGGCGAGCTGTGCACGCGGTGCGGCGCGACCATCCGGCGCATCGTGCAGGCCGGACGGTCGACGTACTTCTGCGGCGGCTGCCAGCGTCGGTAGCCGCCGCGCGCCGCGTCAGTCCATCGCTTCGAGCAGCGCGCCCTTGATGTAGCCGGTCTCCGGCACGGTGAGCAGCTCCGGATGGTCGAGCGGCTGTCCGCGCAGCTCGCGCAGCGCCATGCGCCGGCCACTGTCGGCGGCCGCCGCCTCGAGCATCTCGAGGAAGAGCGGCTTGGTGAGGTGGTAGCTGCAGCTCGCGGTGAAGAGCAGCCCGCCCGGCGCCAGCAGGCGCATCGCGCGCAGGTTCACGTCCTTGTAGCCGCGCAGCGCGCCGGGCAGCGCGCCGCGCGTCTTCGCGAACGCGGGCGGGTCCAGCACGATCGTGTCGTAGCGCGTGCCGGCGCGCTCCTCCTCGCGCAGGAACTCGAACGCGTTCGCCTCGCGCGTGCGGAGGTTCGTGTAGCCGTTGCGGGCGGCGTTGGCGTGCGCGCGCTCCAGCGCGTGCGCGGAGACGTCGAGCGCGAGCACGTCGTCGGCGCCGCGCGCCAGGTGCAGCGCGAACGAGCCGTGGTAGCTGAAGCAGTCGAGCGCGCGGCCGCGCGCCACGCGGCCGACGAGCGCGCGGTTCTCGCGCTGATCCAGGAAGGCGCCGGTCTTCTGGCCCGTCCAGGGCGCCGCGAGGTAGCGCACGCCGTGCTCCGCGACCTCGATCTCCTGCGGCACGTCGCCGTGCAGGAGCGCGGTCTCGCGCGGCAGGCCCTCCCGCGTGCGGACCGCGGCGTCGTGGCGCGCGAGGATCCCCTCGCACCCGGTGAGCGCGCGCAGCGCCTCGACGATCGGGCCGCGCGCCTGCTCCAGCCCCGCGCTCATCAGCTGCACCACGAGCCAGCGGTCGTACCGATCGACGACGAGCGAGGGGAGGCCGTCGCCCTCGCCGTGGACCAGGCGGTAGGCGCTCGCCTGGCCGGCCAGGGGGGCGCGTCGGGCGATGGCGGTGGCCAGGCGCTCGTGCCACCACGCCGCGTCGATGGCGGCGTCGACGTCGCGCGTCAGGAGGCGCAGCGAGATCTCGGACGCGGGGCTCCAGAGCGCCTGGCCGAGCGGACGGCCGCGGGGATCGCGGACGCGGACGATCCCGGGGGCGTCCGCGGGCCGCTCGATGAGGTCGCTACGGTAGATCCAGGGGTGGCCCGCGTCCCAGCGCTGGGCGCCGCGGGCGGAGACGACGGCGACGGTGGCCGCGGTGGCCGCGGCGGTGGTGGTCGACATGCCGGGATGGTACGCCGGCGTGGCGGGCGCCGGTACCGGCCGGCGGCACCGGCCGGCGGGGCCGCGGGACCCTCACTCTATAGATGGTCCGCGCGCCGGCGGGCGCGGCGCGGCCTCGTTTCCCGGGGCGCGGCGGGCCGTCGCGCGGTCTGTCGCGCGGGCGGTCGCGCGGCCGGTGAGGCGACCGGTCGGGATGCCTTGACCCTCCCTTCAGGGCCGTCTACATTACCCGACCCTTCGCTGACCGGCACCGCTTCGGCACCGCTGGCGGCGCGGGGGACGCCTCGAAAAAAGCTTGACAGAGGCGGCGAGAAAAAGTACTATACGAGGCTGGATGCGACGGCGGTTGCCGCCGACGCAACGCTGATTGACAAGTGACGGACGAGGGGCGGTCAGAGGCTCGCGAGAGCGGCTGGCCGCGTGGGATGCGAATCCAATCGCGCGGTGACGAGTGCTTCGGTGCTCGCGGCGCGCGACGAGATTGCGTGTCGATTTATTGTGGATCAGCCTAGTGTTTTGATCTACTGCGCGTGTCGTGTTGACTGAGTTGGTGTAG
>CBHYLO010000506.1:0-3818 GCA_966128675.1 uncultured bacterium
TGGCGCGCGGCGGCGCCCTCGGGGCTTGTACTGAGCACCCGCGCCCCGCGCCGCCCCCCCCCGCGGGGGGGGGCCGGCCGGCCCCACGGGCGGCCGCGTGGGGCGGCGCCTCAGACCGTGAGCGCCGAGGCGAGCTCCAGCTCGCGCTCGGCCAGCTGCTCGCGCAGGAAGCGCGACTGCGGGTCGTCCCGCTCGCGCGGCGGCAGCGCCCGCCGCACGTCGCGCAGGTCCCTCAGATAGCGCGCCTCGCGGATGGCCAGCAGGTTCTCGATGTAGGCCGCTGCGGTCATGCGGAGCCCTCCCGGGTCAGGGGTCTGGGCGGCGCACATGCAGGCCCGGGGCCACGGGCGGCCGCGGGGCCGGAGTTGCCCGCCGCGCATCCGCCATGTCCGCGGCCGCCCGCGGGTGCTACTATCGGCCGGTCGGACTCCAGCCGCCCCCCTCGCCGGCAGGTGAGCCATGGCCCTGCAGGATCCCACCGCCTGGATCGACGACCTCAACGTCTACGTCGACGACGAGGAGGTCGCCAGCACCGCCGCCCTCTGGGAGCCCGAGCTGCTCTATCGCGGCTCGCGCGTCGGCGCCGCGCTCTGGCTCGGCGCCGTCGGCCTCGTGGCCGGCGTGCTCGGCGCCGTCACCTTCAGTCCCGGCCTCCGCGGCTCGCTGGCCGCGTTCGGCGCGTACCTGCTCGCCGTCGTCGTCGTGCTGCGCGCCGTCGGCCCGCTGACGCGCCGGCTGCTCGACCCGTCGATGACGTTCCACGCCAAGTCCACGGTCTTCTGGGCCGTGCTGCTGGCGGCCGCCGCGATGCTCGGCGCCGCGCGCGACGCGACGTGGGCCGCGTACGCCGTCAGCGTCGGCGGCGGGCTGCTGCTCGGCATCGTCCACGGCGGCAACAACCCGCGCACCATCCAGCGCGAGGACGTCTGGATGACGACCGCGCTGCTGCTCGCGCCGCTCTGCACCGGCGTGGCGACCTGGATGCACCGCAACGCGCTCCACGATGCGGGGAGCATCGCGGCGGCCGCGGTGGCCGGGGCCATCGCCGGCGCGTACTTCGTGCCGATGTCCGTGCTGCTGGTGCGGCTGTGGAACGAGTCGCACGGGCTCGCGCAGCTCGCGAAGCTGTACCTGCACAACGAGAACTTCGCCGCCCGCGCGGTGGCGTGCCTCGACCGCGCGATCGCGCTCGCGCCCGACGACGCGGAGCTCTACAACCTGCGCGGCACCGCCTACTCCAAGCTCGACGACGCGGAGCGCGCGGCCGCCGACTGGGCGCGCATGACCGCGCTGCTGCCGCGGCGCGCCGAGCCGCTCATGAACCTGGGCGTGGACCACCTGCGGCGCGGACAGCTCGACCGGGCCGTGGAGCTGCTCGAGAACGCGCTGCAGCTCGACGGCAACGACGCGACCATCCACAGCAACCTCGGCGCGGCGCTGGAGCGGCGCGGCGACCTCGATCGCGCCATCGCGCACTACGACCACGCGATCGCCATCCGCCCGCGCTACCCTAACGCGTTCTCCACCCGCGCGTTCGCGCACTTCCGCCGCGGCGACCACGCGCGCGCGGTGGCGGACTGCGAGCGCGCGCTCGCGCTGCAGCCGCACTTCGCCAACGCCGCCGTGAACCGCGCGCACGCGCTGGGCGCGATGGGCGAGCACGCGGCGGCGGCGCGGAGCTACCGCGAGGCGCTGGACATGGACCCGTCGCCCGACGTGCGCGAGGAGGCGCTGCGCGGGCTCGAGGCGCTGGGCGCCGGCGACGACGACCCGGCGGCGCCGTCGTGACGCGGCCGGCGCGCGTCGGCTCGCGCGCCACCGCGCGGTGGCGGCTCGCGCTGCTCGTGCTGGAGGGCTACGCCTGGCTGCTGGGCGTCGTCCTGGCGTTCGCGGGCGTGGTGGCGTTCCTCGCGTGGGGGCTGCTCGCGCGCCGCCCGATGGTCGCGGTCGTCGCGCTGTTCGTCGGCGTGCCGTCCGTGCTCGTCACCGCGGCGGCCGTGCGCGCGCTCTTCTTCCGGCTGCCCGCGCCGCGCGGCGTCGCGCTCGCGCCCGGCGACGCACCCGCGCTCGTGGCGGAGGTGGAGGCGCTCGCGCGCGCGATGGGCGCGCCGCGCGTCGAGCGCGTCGTCGTCACCACCGCGTTCAACGCCAGCATCGTGCAGACGGGCTTCCCGTTCGGCCGGCCGCGCGGCACGCTGCTGCTGGGCTTCCCGCTGCTGGCGACGCTCTCGGTCGCGCAGCTGCGCGCCGTGGTGGCGCACGAGCTGGCGCACCTCGTCCACGCGCACGGCTGGCTCGCGGGGCTCGTCTACCGCACGCGCCGCTCGTGGATGCAGCTCGCCACGGCGGTGCACGAGCGCGGCGCGATGCCGATCTTCGTGCGCTGGCCGCTCGCGCACTACGTGCCCCGCCTGGAGATGCGGTCCGCCGTGGTGGCGCGCACGCAGGAGCTGCTTGCCGACGGGATCGCGGCCGCGCACACCGACGCGCGCACGACGGCCGACACGCTGGCGCTCATCGACGTCGGCGGCCGCCTGCTGGACGAGCGGTTCTGGCCCGCCGTCCGGGCGACCATCGACGACGCGCCCGAGCCGCCGCACGCGTTCGCGCGCCTGCGCCGCGAGGGCGTGCGCGCGACCGACGACGCGGTGGAGCGGGCGCTGCTCGCGGAGCTGCTGGCGGCGCCGACGGAGCCGCACGACAGCCATCCCTGCCTCGCGGACCGCCTGGCCGCCCTCGGCGAGCCGGCGCGCCTGCCGCCGCGGACGGAGCGCACGGCCGGCGACGCGCTCCTCGGCGCACGCCTCGACGCGCTGGCCGCCCAGCTGGACGAGGAGTGGCGGGCCGCCTGCGCCGGCCCCTGGCGGGCGCGCCACGAGTCCGTGCAGCGCACGCGCGCGCGGCTCGCCGCGCTGGAGGCCGCCGTGGCGGCCGCGCCGCCCTCCGCCGACGCGACCTTCGAGCGCGCGACGTTGGTGGAGACGCTCCGCGGCGCGGAGGACGCGCTCCCGCTCTACCGCGCGGCGCTGGACGCGGACCCCGGCCACGCGCGCGCGGCGCTGGCCCTGGGGCGCCTGCTGCTGGACGCGGACGACGAGGCGGGCGTGCCGCTGGTCGAGCGCGCCCTGGCGCGCGATCCGGCGCTGGAGGGCGAGGGGTGCGCGCTGCTGGAGGGCTTCCACGCCGGCCGCGGCCGTGAGGTCGAGGCCCATCGCTGGCACACGCGCGCCACGCGGCACGCCACCCGGACCGCCATGGCGGAGGCCGAGCGGACGACCGTGAGCCCGCTCGACCGCTTCGTGCCGCACGAGCTCGACGCGGCGGCGCTGGCCGTCGTGCGCGAGGCGCTGGCCCGCGAGCCCGCGGTGCGCGAGGCCTACCTCGCGGTGCGCGAGCTGCGGCACTCGCCGGGCCGGCCGCCGGTCCTGGGGCTGGCGGCCGCGGGCGAGGGCGCGGACGCCGTGGCGGACCGCGTGCGCGGCGCCGCGGCGCTGGGCGCGGAGGCGTCGATCGTGCTGCTCGACCGGCGGCAGCAGGCGCTCCGCGAGGTGCTGGCCGGGGTGCCCGGCGCCCGGATCGGCTGAGGAGCCCCCGGCGGCGGGGCGTGCATTGCCCTGGCCCGTGCGCCCGTCTAGCTTGAGAGAGCGACACATGCGCCGCCGCGCATACACCGCTGATGGACAAGGGCCCTCGCTCTCGCGGGGCCCTTTTTTCGTTCCGCCAAGGAGAGTGCGCTTGAAGGAAGAGGCCATCGAGCTCGAGGGCGTCATCACCGAGGTGCTGCCCAGCGCCATGTTCCGGGTCTCGCTCGACGCCGG
>CBHYLO010000507.1:0-3794 GCA_966128675.1 uncultured bacterium
CCGCCGCCGCGGCCGCCGCGCTGGCCGCCGACCCGAACGTCGCGCGCCTGGCCGCGCGCACGCCGCGCCCGCGCCCGGGCGTGCGGCGCGTGACGGTGCTGGACCTGAGCGACGGCACGGCGCGCCCCGACCTGGGCGCCGCGGTGAGCGCGGCGAGCGAGGGGCTGCGCAAGACGGTGGCGGCGATGCCGGGCTACGACCTGCCCGACGCCGCCGCCGCGCGCGACGCGGCGCGCACGGGGATGCCGCTGCAGGCGGCCGGCCTCGCGACGCACGCGGGCGCCGTCGTCAGCGGCTCGGTGGTGATGCGCCGCGACTCGGTCGCGCAGGTCGTGCTGCTGGTCTACGACATGGAGCGCGGCTACCCGCGCTCGGTGCGCGTCACCGCGCCCGTGCGGCCCGGCGACGACGCGGCCGTGGTGGCCGCGTCGCTCGTCGAGGCGCTGTCGAAGGCGCTCCCGCCGGCGCTGGAGCGCGTGAAGTGGAAGGACGCGTCGAAGGACGTGAAGGACGCCGCGCGAGTCGAACCGCGTCAGGACGACGGGAAGAGCCCCTCGATCGAGAGGTAGCGCTCGCCCGTGTCGTAGCAGAAGGTCAGCACGCGCGCGTCGGCCGCGAGCGACGGCAGCGTCTGCGCGACGGCCGCCAGCGCCGCGCCCGACGAGATGCCGACGAAGATCCCCTCCTCGCGCGCGGCGCGCTGCGCCATCGCGAACGCGTCCTCCTCGGTGACCTGCACGGTGCCGTCGAGCGCGGCGACGTGGAGGTTGGACGGGATGAAGCCCGCGCCGATCCCCTGGATCTTGTGCGGCGTGTGCGTGCCGCCGCTGATGACGGGGCTCTTCGCCGGCTCGACGGCGAGCACGCGCAGCGACGGCCACGTCTTCTTCAGCTCCTCCGCGCAGGCGGTGATGTGGCCGCCCGTGCCGACGCCGGTGATGATCGCGTCGAGGCCCTCGGGGAAGTCGCGCAGGATCTCGGGCGCGGTGGTGCGCGCGTGGACCTCGATGTTGGCGGGGTTGTCGAACTGCATCGGCATCCACGCCTTCCCCTCGCCGCCGAGCGACGCGACGATCTCCTGCGCCTTCGCGATCGAGCCCTTCATGCCGATCTCGCGCGGCGTCAGCTCCAGCTCCGCGCCGTAGGCGACCATGATGCGCCGCCGCTCGACGGACATCGAGTCGGGCATGACGAGGATCAGGCGGTAGCCCTTCACCGCGGCGACGATGGCGAGCCCGATGCCGGTGTTCCCCGACGTCGGCTCGACGATCACCATCCCCTTCGTCAGCACGCCGCGCCGCTCGGCGTCCTCGATCATCGCCAGCCCAATGCGGTCCTTGATCGACCCGCCGGGGTTCTGGCGCTCGAGCTTCATCCACACCTCGCGGTCGGGGAAGAGGCGCTGCAGGCGGACGTGCGGCGTGTCGCCGATGACGGAGAGGATGGAGTCGTGGCGCATGTTGGCGGACCGGAGTGTCGGGGGTCGGCGCTGCGATGACGGCGGGATGTCGTGGAAGCATACGACCGTGCGCCAGAGGCTGCGGACTGCGGGCTGCGGGTCCTGTCCTCGGGCGCACGTTCGGCGCGCGTCCCACCCACCGCTGCCGGCCGCGTGAGCGCCGAGCGCCGGGCGTCGAGCGATGCCCGCGCCCCCGCAGGCGCCCGCGACCATGCGTGGGGGCGGGCGGGGCGCGGACGGGCACAGGCGACCGCTGATCGCAGCAAGGAGACAGGCACACAGTGCCGTGGCTCCGCAGCGCCCGCGATCAGCGGGAGCCGACGCCCGTCCGCGCCCCGTCCGCCCACGAGACGCACCGAGAGCAGCCTACCGATACCCCGCGGCCTGGAGCTCGAACAGCTCCGCGTACCGCCCCCGCTGCTGCAGCAGCTCCTCGTGGGTGCCCATGGCCTCCACCGTCCCCTCCGCGAGCACCAGGATCCGGTCCGCCATCCGCACGCTCGAGAAGCGGTGCGAGATCAGCACCGCGGTCTTGCCCGCGCTCAGCTCCTTGAAGCGCTCGAACACCTCGAACTCCGCGCGCGCGTCCAGCGCCGCCGTCGGCTCGTCGAGGATCAGCAGCTGCGCGTCGCGCATGTAGGCGCGCGCGATCGCCACCTTCTGCCACTCGCCGCCCGACAGCTCCACGCCGCTGCGGAAGCGCTTGCCGATGATCTGGTCGTAGCCCTCCGGCAGCTTCCGGATCACCTCGTCCGCGAGGCTGCGCTCGGCCGCGTCCTCGATGCGCGCGCGGTCGTGCCGCGCCTCGATGCGCCCGACGGCGATGTTGTCCGCCGCGGTGAGGTGGTAGCGCACGAAGTCCTGGAAGATCACGCCGACGTTCGCGCGCAGCGTGTCCAGGTCGTACTCGCGCAGGTCGTGGCCGTCGAGCAGGATGCGCCCCTCGTCCGGGTCGTACAGGCGCGCCAGCAGCTTCACGAGCGTCGTCTTGCCGGCGCCGTTCTCGCCCACCAGCGCGAGCACCTCGTCGGCGCGCAGCGTGAAGTTCAGGTGCCGCACCGCCCACCGCTCGGCGCCGGGATAGATGAAGCCCACGTCCTCGAACACGAAGCCCTCGCGGATGGGCGTCGGGAACGGGCGCGGGTTCGCCGGCGAGTGGATCTCGGGCGCGATCGTGAAGAACGAGAACAGGTCGTCGAGGTAGAGCGCCTGCCCCGCCATCGACGAGAAGCCGCTCAGCAGCCCCTCCAGCAGCGTGCGCAGGCGGCGGAACGAGCCGGCGAGGAAGGTCAGGTCGCCGATCGAGAACTGCCCCGTGAGCGTGCGCCAGGCGAGGAAGCCGTAGGCCACGTAGTAGCCCGCGGTGCCGAGCGCGGTGAGCGCGCCGCCCCACGCCGCGCGCCGCTGCGCGAGGCGCCGGTTGGCGTCGTAGAAGCCCTGCGCGAGCTGCCGGTAGCGGTCGATGAGGAAGGCGTTGAGGCCGAAGATCTTCACCTCCTTCGCCGTCTCGACGCTGGCGCCGGTCTGCCGCACGTAGTCGAGCTCCCGCTGCTCGGGCGTGCGCGCCCACAGCAGCGCGTAGCTGCGCGCGTTGAAGTGCGCCTCGCCCAGGAACGCGGGCACGAGCGCGACCAGCAGCAGCGCGATGAGCCACGGCGCGTACGCCATGAGCCCGACCGCGAAGCTGGCGATCGTGATGACGTCCTGCGCCTGGCCGAACAGCTGGCTCATGAGCGACATGCGCCCGGACGCCTGCCGGCGCGCGCGCTCCAGCCGGTCCTGCAGCTCGCTATCCTCGAAGTCCTCGAGGTCGAGCGTCGCCGCGTGCTCCATCAGCCGGATGCTGGTCGTCGTCGAGAAGCGCTCGGCCATCAGCGAGTCGACGAGGGACACGACGCGTCCGAGCACGTCGGAGAGCACGGCGAGGCCGAACTCCGCCGCCAGCAGCCAGAGGAGCCGGTCGATCCGCCCGCTCGCGAGCCAGCCGCCGAGGGTGCCGGACGGGCCGGGGGTGCGCGCCTGCAGCAGCACCTCGTCGATGATCAGCTTCCCGACGTAGAGCGTCGCGACCGGCAGCAGCGCGCGCGCGAGGCGCAGCGCCAGCGTCGCGACGGTGAGGCGCGGGCTGGTCTGCCAGACGAGCGCGAGGAACGGCGGCAGGTTGCGGAGCGCGCCCAGGCGCTCGCGGAAGGAGCGGGGCGCGGGGAGCGGGGGGGCGTTCGGCGGCGGCATGGGGAGCGGGCGTCAGCGCAGCAATCGTGCGCGGCGGCGTGCGCCGCAATGACCGGAGTTCCGGCTTCCTCACGGGGAGTGGAGTATGCCGGGGGGCGGGCAC
>CBHYLO010000508.1:0-3794 GCA_966128675.1 uncultured bacterium
CAGCTGCGCGCAACGGGATGCGCGAAGCGGAAGCGCAGGTGCGTCAGCGCCAGCACCCCGCACGCGACGCCGAGCCAGAGGAGGCGGTTCGCGAGCAGCGCGCCGTCCAGCGTGACGAAGCGCGCGCTCTTCTCCGCGGCCGTCCACGAGCGCGAGATCTCGCTCATCACCGTGAGGCCGAGCGGGTCGAGCAGCCTGCCGAGCTCCCACCGTCCCAGCCCGATGGCGAGGAGCTGCCATGCGAGCATCGTCACGAGGAAGAGCAGCACGGCGCCCACGTAGCTCAGCGCGGCGCGCCGGCCGAGCGCCGCCAGCGCGAACGGGACGGCCGTGGCGAGGAACGCGTTGGGCAGCGCGAGGAACAGGTATGCGCGCACGTACGCGCTCGGCTGGAACGGTCCGAGGAGCGCGGCTTCCGGCCCCGGCACGAGCGCCGCGAGCAGCAGGCCCGCGGGCACGCCGAGCAGCACGACGGCGCTGACGACGAACGCGCCCAGGAAGCGTCCGCCGAGGTAGCTCGCGCGGTCGAGCGGCGCGGAGTACACCAGGGCGTGCATGCGCGTCTGCACGTCGCGCGCGCCCGCGTCGCCCGCCGTCGCGGCGGCCACCAGCAGCACCATCACGCTGCCGAGCAGCGTCACCGCCGCGACGACGAACGGGGAGTTGTAGTGGAAGCCGCCGCGTCGCGCGCTGTCGATGTAGGCTTCGGTCGCGAACTGGTAGGTGACGCCCAGCAGCACCGCGAAGTACAGCCACGTCGAGACGCGGCGCAGCTGGTAGGCCACCTCGAAGCGGAGGATCGACCAGAGCTTCGACATGAGGCGGGGCGGGCGGGCGGGCGGCGGGACCGGGGAGGTGGGGCGCGTCCCGCGTGCTGGGCCCCGCCGGCTCTACGGCCGGCCGCGCGCGCCGGTGTCACCGTCCGTTCTGCCGACGCGATGTCGAGACGCGCGGCCCGGCTCCGACTACCGGGTGAGACTCGCACGCGGTCCACCACCACCACCACACCAGGAGAGCTCCCCATGCCCGCACTGCAGACCTGCCTCTGGTTCCGCGCCGAAGCCGAGGAGGCCGCGCGGCACTACGTCGCGATCTTCCCCAACTCGCAGGTCGGGCAGATCCTGCGCGCCGGCGGCGCGGTCGTCGCCGTGGAGTTCGTGCTCGACGGCTCGCCCTTCCTCGCGCTCAACGGCCGGCCCGAGACGGCGTTCACGGACGCGTGCTCGATCCTCGTGCCGTGCGACACGCAGGAGGAGATCGATCGCTACTGGGAGGCGCTGGGGCGGGGCGGGGCCGAGGGGCAGTGCGGGTGGCTCACGGACCGCTTCGGCGTGTCGTGGCAGGTCGCGCCGTGGAGCTTCGCGTCGCTGCTGGGCGACCCCGACCCCGCGCGGGCCGGCCGCGCGATGCAGGCGATGATGGGGATGCGGAAGATCGACGTCGCCGCGATCCGCCGGGCGCGCGACGGGGAGCCGGCCGCCGCGGCCGCGGGCGCTACGAGCCCGTGAGGCGGCGGGCGAAGCCGGCGATCGCGTCGAACTGACGGCCGCGCGCGCCTGCCCAGAAGGGCAGGCGCAGCGCGCCCACGAGCAGGATCACGGCGCCCAGCACGCCCGCGAGCATCGCGCGCGTCAGCCGCTCGCCGTCGGCGCCGACTGCCGCGACGACGCCGATGGCGACGGCGACCAGGAGCAGCACGCCCGCCAGCGCGAACATCGCCGGCGCGTCGCCCTTGCGCGTGCGCAGCGCGAGGACGGCGCCGGCGCCCGTGGGCTCGTGCGAGACGCGGAGGTTGCCGTTGCGCCACTCGCGGCGGCCGCCGGTGACCTCGATGCGGCCCTGCGCGGCGAAGGTGTCGCGCAACTGGGCGACCAGGCGGCCCCAGTCCTCGTCGCTGAGCGGGCGCGCGAGCGGGACGGCGCGCGACACGGCGACGGGGAGCCCGAGGTAGCGGCGGTCGCCGGGCGCGGCGGCCTGGCTGTCCAGCGCGATCGCGGCCGCGGCCACCGAGGCGGGCGCGATCCCCGCCTCCGCGCCGGCGCGCTGGATCTCCGCGAGCGACCACTGCCGCTCGCCGGACGCGAGGGCGGTCGACTCCGCCTCCGCGGCCAGGGCCAGGATTCGCTGGACGTCCTCCTCCGAGTACCGTCGGTCCTGCATCGTCTCCTCCGTCGGGTGGCGTGGCCTGCCTCCACACGACGATGGCGACCCGGGGGGAGGTTTCGCCATCCCGCCGCCGGCCGCGTCACGGGATCGCCCCGTCGTCGACGAGCGCCACGACGATCTGGTAGCGCGGGTGCTCGACCGGCTCGTCGTCGGGCGCCCACTCGCCGTCGGGCGGCGCGGGTTCGCCGCCCAGCAGCGCCTCGTCGTCGAGATCGTCGCCCAGGTGGATCGCGAGCGGCTCGTCGTCCACGTCCGCGTCCTGCTCGTGCTCCGGGCTCCACGGCAGCGTCTCGCGGCGCGCCTCCTCCAGCTCCGCGGCCGCGAGCAGCGCGTGCATGTCCTGGATGCCCAGCGACCGGGTCGGCACGACCGAGCCGTCCTCGCGATGGAGGGCGAGCGGGGACGCCTCGCAGTGGTGCGCGGAGGCGGCCCGGTCGCCCGCCCATGCCTCGCGGTCGAGGTGGGCCCGCAGCGCGAGCGGCGGGAGCAGCCGCGGCAGCAGGCGCTCGCCGTCCGCGTTGGGATGGAACCAGCCCACGCGGATCCCGACCGCCGAGCGCACGAAGCCCAGGTCGGTCTCGCCGATCGTCACGCCGCCGCTCGTCACCGTGTAGCGCACGCCCGCCTCCCGTTGAGGATGGCGGAAGGCTACGGGGCGACCGACGTGGCGACGGTACCGCGGCGACGCGCCGCGTGTCCGAACGCCGCGCTACCGGGCCCGTGGAGGCGCCACGAAGCGGCGCGACTGCCGCTCGTACGCGTGCGCCAGCGCCAGCACGCGCGCGTCCTCGCCCGGCAGCCCGACGATCGAGAGGTTGAGCGCGGGCATCCCGTCCGCGCCCAGCCCCGCGGGCACCGACACCTCGGGGAGCCCGAGCCAGTTGCCGTAGCCCAGCGGCGTGCGGACGTCGGGCCACGGATCGACGGCGCGCGGCGCGTGGAACGGCATCGTCGGGTAGACCATCGCCTGCACGCCCGCCGCGCGCATCGACGCCGCGAGCCCCGCCACCACCTCCGCGCGCGACCGCGCGAAGGAGCGCCCCGCCGCGTCGTCGGCCATCGGCTGGTCGAGCAGCGGCTCGCACGCCTCGTACGTCGCCGGGAGCACGTCGTAGAAGGCGCGGAAGGCCGCGTAGCCGCGCTTCACCGCCTCGCGCGCCGCGCGCGCGTCGCCGGTGCGGCCCGCGAAGTAGCGGAGCAGCGCGTTGGCGGTGGCCGCGGGCGCGCGCGAGTCGGGCGCGACGTCGCCGCGCGCGCGCGCGGCGGCGGTGAACGCGTCGCGGAAGTCGACGCGCGTGACCGACGGCGCGAACGCGTCCACCACGGCGCCCGCCGCGCGCAGGTCGCCCACCGCGCGGTCCCACACGCTCAGCGCCTCGGCCGACATCTGCGCGCGCGGGGCGTGCAGCTCGACGAGGCCCAGCCGGACGCCCGCCAGCGCGTCGTCGCGCAGCGCGGCGAGGGCGCCGCGATCGCCGGTCATCGCGATGCTCAGCGGGTCGGATGGATCGATGCCCGCGATCGCGGCCAGCAGCAGCGCCGCGTCGGCGACGGTGCGCGCGAGCGGCCCGTGCGAGTCGAGGTACGGCCACGTCGGGATCACGCCCGTGCGCGGCCCGAGCCCGAAC
>CBHYLO010000509.1:0-3789 GCA_966128675.1 uncultured bacterium
GGGGGGGGCGGGCCCCCCGGGGGGGGCGGCGGGGGGGGGGGGCCGGCGGGCCCCGGGGGGGGCCCCGCCTCCCCCCGGGGCGCCCCCCCCCCACCGCCGCCAGCAGACCTCCGCGCCGCTACGCCGTGGGGCGCGGCGGCTCCGTGCGCGACGCGCCGTGCCCGCCCACGCTCGACGGGCCCGGAAGCGGATCGCTCGCCGGGAAGGTCTGCTCCACCATCCGGTCAAGGCTCCGCTCCTCCACCGCCGCCTGCATCATCGCCACCAGCTTGTCGCAGAAGGCCGGCAGGTCCGCCGGCTTGCGGCTGGTGAGCAGCTTCTGGTCGAGCACCGTCTCGCGGTCCTCCCAGCTGCCGCCGGCGTTCGTGATGTCGGTGCGCAGCGACGGCCACGACGTCAGCGTCCGCCCGCGCACCGCGTCCGCCTCGACGAGCAGCCACGGCCCGTGGCAGATGGCCGCCACCGGCTTGTCGCGCTCGACGAAGTCGCGCACCAGCGCCACCGCCTTCTCGTCGCAGCGCAGGCGGTCGGGGTTGGCGACGCCGCCGGGGATGAGGAGGCCGTCGTAGTCGCCGGCCTTCGCCTCCTCCACCGTGCGATCGACGGGCAGCATGTCGCCCTTGTCGTCGTGGTTCATGCCCTGGATCTCGCCCGCCTCCAGCGACACGATGTCGACCTGCGCCCCGGCCGCCTCGAGGGCGCGCACGGGCTCCACCAGCTCGACCTGCTCGAAGCCGTCGGTGACGAGGACCGCCACGCGGCGCCCCTTCAGGACGCCGCCCGCCGCCCCGCCCGTGTTCGTCGTGGCCATGGAGTTCACTCGGTCCGGTCGGAGTCGGGGGACGACTGCTCGGCGCTCTCCGCCTTCATGCGCGCCTTGACCTCGCGCAGCTCGGCCAGCGCCGGGTTCATGCCCGACCGCGGGATGTGGCTCTCCTCCTGCCGGTCGTCCTTCATCGAGTTCTGGACCTTCTCCTTGCTGTCGTCCGTGAACTCCTCCTGCCGGCGATCCTTGTAGTCGGTCGCGCCGGCCTCGCCGGGATCGATCGCATACTGGTCGGGACGCTTGCCGCCCATGGGGGCCTCCTGAGGGTTGGGATACGCCCCGCGGAAGGGCAGGAAGTGCGCCCGTCCCCGCGCCCGCCCCCCGGGTCCGCCCCCGGGCCGCCGGGCGCATCCGAGGCGACCACATCCATGAAAGTCAACGGGTTACAGCCCCTCGCGGCGGGGGCGATATTCCGCCCGTGCCCATCGTTCCCCTCCACGGACACGCGCCCCTGCGGCGGCGGCTGCTCGACGCCGCGGCCCGGGACGCCCTGCCGGCGAGCCTGCTCCTGCAGGGCCCGCGCGGCGTGGGCAAGCAGCGCCTCGCGCTCTGGCTCGGCCAGGCGCTCCTGTGCGAGGGGCCGCGCGACGACCGCCCGGGCGGGGAGCCCTGCGGCCGGTGCCGGCACTGCCGCTACGCGGTCGAGCTGACCCACCCCGACCTCCACTGGTACTTCCCGCGCGAGCGGCCGAAGAACCCGGACCAGTCGCCGGCGGAGGTGCAGGCGGACTACGCGGCGGCCCGCGCGGAGCGGCTGGAGCGGCACGGCCTGTACGCGCCCGCGTCCGGGATGGAGGCGCTGTTCGTGGCGACCGTCCGCGCCCTGGTGCAGTCGGCGGCGGTCTCCCCCGCCCTCGCGCGCCGCAAGGTGTTCGTGGTGGGCGACGCGGAGCGCATGGTCGCGCAGGAGGGCGCGGACGCCGCGGCCAACGCCTTCCTCAAGCTGCTCGAGGAGCCGCCGGCGGACACGCTGATCGTCCTCACGTCGAGCGAGCCGGGGGCGTTGCTGCCCACCATCCGCTCGCGCGTGGTGACGCTGCGCGTGCCGCCGCTGGGCGCCGGCGAGGTCGCGGCGCTGCTGGAGGACGCCCAGGTCCGCGAGGTGCTCGCGGGCGACGGCGTGCGCGAGTCGGCGGCGACGCTGGGCGCGGCGATCGGGGGCGCGCCGGGGACGCTGTTCGGTGGGAAGGAGCGCTCCGCGGCGGCCGCCGAGGCGCAGCGCCTGCTGGCGTCGGTCGTCCAGGGCGGGCGCCCGGAGCGGATGCGCGCGGCCTTCATGCAGGGGGCGTCCAAGGCGCGCGGCGCCTTCTCCGACGTGCTGGACGCGCTGACCGTCGCCCTGCGCGACCTGGCGCGCGACGCCAGCGCCCCGCGCAGCGCGGCGGACGCCACCCCGCGCGACGAGCACCGGGCGCTGGCGGCCAGCCGGGCCGTCGACGCCGTCGAGCGGGCCAAGCTGCGGGCCGCCGGCAACGTGAACCCCCAGCTGCTGACCGCGGAGCTGCTCCGCGAGCTGGCGGCGGAGTTCCGCTGACCGTGGCCTCCACGCCACAGGCCGACGCGCCGCACCCACGCTCGGCCCATGACGGGGCCGATGGGGAGGCCGCCCGTGCCACGCCGGGGCTGTCGCACGTGGACCGCACCGGGGAGGCGCGGATGGTCGACGTCGGGGCCAAGGCCGAGACGGAGCGGGTGGCGCGGGCGGTCGGCGCGATCCGGATGGAGGGCGCGACGCTCGACCTGCTGCGGGAGAACCGGCTCGCCAAGGGCGACGTGCTGACCGTGGCGAAGATCGCGGGCGTCATGGCCGCCAAGCGGACGGCGGACCTGATCCCGCTCTGCCACCCGATCGCCCTGTCCCACGCGGACGTGGCGCTGACGCTCGACCCGTCGCTCCCCGGGGTCCGGGTGGAGGCGACGGCGCGTACCAGGGGCCGGACTGGAGTGGAGATGGAGGCGCTGACGGCTGCGACCGTGGCACTCCTGACCGTCTATGACATGGCCAAGGCCGTGGATCGCGGCATGATCCTCGAAGGGGTGCGGCTGGTCGAGAAGACCGGCGGCGCTTCAGGACCGTGGCGCGCGTGAGACGTTGCATCCGACGTCGCCCGTGCTGCTGCGCAGGCGCCACACGGTTGGGCACGGCACATCGCTTGCCCCGTTCGTGGTCGTCCACCCCGTCGTCCGTTTCCGGACGCCGGGCGCCGTTCCCTCATCCCACCAGCCATGCGTGACCCCGCCCCGCGCGAGTCGTACGCGTACCGCGGCGACGTAGCCCGTCGTCGTGCGCGCCGTCGCCACCGCGTGCTCCTGGCCGGCGCCGCCCTCGCGGCGATCGTCCTGGTGCGCGAGCGCTCGCTCGAGGAGGCCGCCGCAGCCCCGGCCCGACACATCCCGCTCCTCGTGAACCATCCCGAGGCGCGTTATCTGGAGACGGCGCAGCTGGACCTGCGCCGCTGGCATCGCGTGTACCGCTACGCGAGCCGCTACCGCATCTCGCCCGACCTCGCGGGCGCCATCCACGACGCCGCGGTGGGCGAGGGGCTCGAGCCCGAGCTGGCGTTCCGCGTGGTGCGCGTGGAGAGCGAGTTCAACGAGCGCGCGACGAGCCCCGTCGGCGCGGTCGGCCTGACGCAGCTCATGCCGGCGACGGCGCGGCACTACATGCCGAACGTCACCCGCAAACAGCTCTACAACCGCGACCTCAACCTGCGCGTCGGCTTCCGCTACCTGCGCGGGCTGATCAAGGAGTACAAGAGCGTGCGCCTGGCGCTGCTCGTGTACAACCGCGGGCCGGTGGCCGTGCAGGCGGCGCTGGAGAACGGCCAGGACCCGGCGAACGGCTACGAGCGCGTGGTGCTGGGCGACTATCGGGGCCGCGGCCTGCTGGACTGAGGCGCGCGCCGGGTTCGGAATGCGACGGGGGGGCGGTGAGACGGCCGCCCCGTGGCGGTGAGCGCACC
>CBHYLO010000510.1:0-3789 GCA_966128675.1 uncultured bacterium
GATCGCTCCGTCGTACGGCGACGCGAGCGCCGAGCGCGGAGCGCCGCATGCCGCGGAGGTCGGGTAGAGTGGCCGGCCTGCGCACCTGGCGGGCGCCGCGCAGCGCCGAGGGGCCGTTCCCCGCGTCGGTGGACGACATCCCGGCGCTGAACGACGTCTTCAGCGACGCGTTCACGGAGCGCTACCGGCGCGACGGCATGGTGGGCGTGCGCGTGCCCGCGCTCAACCCGCAGATCTGGCGCTACGCGATCGAGGACGCGCAGGACGGCGCGATGCTCTGGCGCGGCGACCGCGGCGAGGTGGCGGCGTTCAACATCGCGCACCGCTCCGGCCGCGAGGGGTGGATGGGCCCCCTCGCCGTACGGCCGGAGATGCAGGGGCACGGGCTGGGGAAGGAGGTCGTGCGCGCGGGGATCGACTGGCTGCGGCGGCAGGACGCGCGCACCATCGGCCTCGAGACGATGCCGCGCACCATGGACAACATCGGCTTCTACTCGCACCTCGGCTTCGTGCCGGGGCGGCTGACGCTGACGCTGACGCTCGACGCCACGCCCGGGGACCAGCCGGCGGTGCTCGTCGGCCGGCTGCCGAACCGCGACCGCGACGACGCGCTGGCCGAGTGCCGCGCGCTGACGGAGGCGCTGCAGCCGGGCCTCGACTTCACGCGCGAGCTCGCGCTCACCGAGCAGCTCGCGCTCGGCGACACGGTGCTGGTGCGCGGCGCGGATGGCGCGCTGGCGGGCTTCGCGCTCTGCCACTCGGTGCCGCTGGTGGAGGGGCGCGTGCGCGAGGAGCTGCGCGTGCTGAAGCTCGCGCTCGCGGACCTGTCGGTGCTGCCGGCGCTGGCGCGCGCCGTCACCGACTTCGCGCGGCGGAGCGGGACGCGCCGCGCGGCGTTCCGCGTGCAGGGCACCTACGAGGCGATGTACGGCGCGCTGGTCGCGATGCGCGCGCGCGTGCGCTGGTCGGACCTGCGGATGACGCTCGACGGCTATCCGGAGCCGCCGGTGCGCGCGGGGGCGGTCGTGCTGTCCAACTGGGAGATCTAGGCTCCCGCACTCAGGGCCGCTCGAACTCCAGCAGCGCGACCGGCATCCGCACGGTGATCCGGCGCTGCGTGATCGTGCCCGTGAGCACGCGCCCGTCGGGCTTCGTCGTCACCGTCAGCGTCGTGTCGCTCCCCGTGAGCGCGTAGCGGCCGTTCACGTACTCGAAGCGCTCGCCCGTCACCGGGCCGACGAAGGCGCGCTCGAGGCCCATCGCGAAGCGGCCGTCCGCCTGCAGCTGCATCGTGCCGCGCTGGAGGAAGACGCCGCCGCCGGGCACCGTCTGGACCCCCGCGGGGATCTCGCGGCCGTCGACCGTCGCCAGCGTGTAGAAGCCGGCGGCGCGGTCGTACGCGCTCTTCTCGTCGCCGCACGCGGCGAGCAGCGTGCCCGCGAGCGCGGCGGCGAGCAGCGGAGGGGACGGGCGGCGGAGGCGCATATGGCGGAGCGCACGGGGTCGGCGGGGGGACCGTCGCGAGCGGCCAAGATGCTGCGTCGCCGGCCGGCTCGACAGGGGCGTCCCGGGCGTACCATGTGTGGTACCGCTCGCCGGATCGCGGCATAGCTTCCGGACAGACCCCGTCTGCACGGGCGGGCCCCTCCCGCAGCCTCACTCCGACCTCCGATGCCCCTCGCCGTCCGCCCCGTGGCGTCCCGCGCGACGCCGGTCCTGCGCGTCCTGCCCGCCCTCGCCCTCGCGGCGTGCGCGTCGGGCGGCGCGTCCGCCGCCACCACGCCCGTCGAGTCCACGCGCACCGTGGTCTCGTCGACGACGCCGGCCATGCCCGACATCGAGCTGACGCGGGACTCGCGGCTCGCGGTGCACCGCACGACCGCGACGCCGGAGCGTGTGTGGGCGGCGCTGCCGGCCGCCCTCGCCGACGTCGGGCTCACGGGCGGCCCGCAGCCCGGGCAGGCGCGCACCTACCTCGCCTCGGTGCCGAGCGTGCGCCGCCAGCTCAACAAGGTGGCGCTCTCGCGCTACCTGGACTGCGGCACCACGGCGTCCGGCGAGCGCGGGGCGGACACGCACCTCATCCGTCTGCAGGTCACCAACATCGTCGAGCCCGACCCGCAGGGCGCGCGGCTGCGCGTCCAGGTGCTGGCGCGCGCGACGTCCACGGAGGGCTCGGGCGGCACCACCGACTGCTCGACGACGGGCGTGCTCGAGTCGCGCATCGGCGAGGCGCTGGAGGCGCGCCTGCGGAACCCCTGACCGGGCCCGCGCCGCCGAGCGCCGGTCAGCGGCGGTCGGGGTCGCGCGGCTCGGGCGTCGCGCGCACCACGATGCGCCAGATCAGGATGAACACGCCCGCCGTCAGCAGCAGGTGGACCCAGCCGGGCGCCGGGAAGGCGAAGGTGCCCGCCGCCCACACGACGAGCAGCAGCAGGGCGGCGACGGTCCAGAGATCCATGGGGAGGGCGGAGGGAGGCGAAGTCGGACGGCGCGCCCGGGTGCGCGGCGCGACCGGCGGCGTGAATCTAGCCGGACGACCCCGTGTCCCGCGCGATCGGCGCACCGCGGCGGGAACGGGGCGCCGGATCGTGCGTTGACCCCGGGCGCGCCGTCGGCGCGGCCCTCTTCCCTGGTGCCATGCCCCACGTGACCGTGACGCGACGGCTCCGCTTCAACGCGGCGCATCGCGTGCACAACCCCGAGCTGTCGGACGAGGAGAACCGCCGGCTGTTCGGGAAGTGCAACAACCCGAACTGGCACGGGCACAACTACGTGCTCGAGGTGTCGGTGGCGGGCGAGATCGATCCGCGCACCGGCTACGTCGTCGACCTCGGCGACCTGGCGCGCGTGGTCGAGCGCGAGTTCGTCGACCAGGTGGACCATCGCAACCTGAACCTCGACGTGGCGTTCATGCAGGGCGTGAACCCCACGTCGGAGAACATCGTCGTCCAGGCTTGGCGCGTGATCGAGCCGCACGTCGCGCCCGCCCGCCTGACGCGCCTCCGGCTCTGGGAGACCGAGAACAACTATGTCGAATACGAGGGGGCGTGAGGCCGCGGCGCGCCGCGGCGCGCCCGGGCACGAGGCCGACGACGACGCGCCGGTGGTGAAGCTCTTACCGTGCGACCGCTCGGCCATCGCCCCGCGCGGCGACGGCGACGGCGCCCGCGCCCAGGGCAGCGCCGCGGCGCGCCAGGCGGAGTTCGAGACGCTCGTGCGGCGCCAGCTGGAGCTGCTCGGCGAGGACCCGGACCGCGACGGCCTGCTGAAGACGCCGAGCCGCGTGGCGAAGTCGATGGCGTGGCTGACGCGCGGCTACGACCTGGACGCGCGCGACGTCATCGGCGACGCGCTGTTCGAGGTCGACAGCGAGGGGATGGTGATGGTGCGCGACATCGAGCTGTACTCGCTGTGCGAGCACCACCTGCTGCCGTTCTACGGCAAGGCGCACATCGCCTACATCCCGGACGGCCGCGTGGTGGGGCTCTCCAAGCTGGCGCGCGTGGTGGAGGTGTTCGCGCGGCGGCTGCAGGTGCAGGAGCGGCTCACCGAGCAGATCGCGCTCGCGCTGGAGGAGGCGCTGCGCCCCAAGGGCGTGGGCGTCGTCGTCGAGGCGGCGCACCTGTGCATGATGATGCGCGGCGTCGAGAAGCAGAACTCGATGACCGTCACCAGCGCGCTGCGCGGCGCGTTCAAGGACGACGCCCGCACCCGCGACGAGTTCCTGCGGCTCGCGCACGGCAGCTCGAGCTGGGGGCGGTGAGCGCGCTCGCCGGCCGCACGGCG
>CBHYLO010000511.1:0-3787 GCA_966128675.1 uncultured bacterium
GCGCCGTGGCGCTCCAGCACCGCGCGGACCGCGGGAGCCGCGGCCGGCACCTTGATCTCGATCAGCACCGGCACGTCCGGGAGCTGCGCCAGCAGCGCGTCGAGCGTCGGCACGCCGATGCCGCGCTCGCGGTACGGGAAGGTGCGGCCGCCGTCCACGGTCCAGCGGCAGCCGGCGTCGCACGCGGCCAGCTCGCGCGAGGTGCGCGCGGCGATGAGCCCGGACAGCGCCGTCGTGCGGTCGAGCGTCGGGTCGTGGTGCACCACCGGCACGCCGTCCGCGGCGAGGTGCACGTCGAACTCCAGCGCGTCGACGCCCAGGGCCACCGCCTGCGTGAACGCCTCCAGCGTGTTCTCGGGCGCGTGCGCGCGGTTGCCGCGGTGGGCCACCACTGGCCGGAGCGACGGGTCGAGGATCGGGTGCACGGGTCGGAGACGGTTGGAGCGATGCGACTGCGGGGCGGCATGCCGATGTCGGCGTGCCGCCCCGCGGTCGTCCGTCGGACGGCGATCAGAACGAGTACTGCAGGCGCGTCATCGCCAGGCGGCCCGTCGCCGCGACGCCCGGGAAGGTGCGAACCTCGCGATCGAGCACGTTCTGCACATTCACCGACCAGAGCGCGCGCTGCCCGCCGAAGTCGAACCGCTTCGTGAAGCCGAGGTCCCACTGCGCGTTCACCGGCACCGGCTCGTAGCAGTAGGTGCCCGCCGGGGCCGGGTTGCAGCGGCCCACGCCGCCCGTCGCGCCGGCCACGAAGCCCGGATTCCCCGCCGGGATCGTGAACGCGATGTTCGTCGCGTAGACCGCCGAGTTGACCGGGTAGGACGACGCGTAGCGCACGCGGGTGTCGAAGCTGTAGCCGCGGTGCGTGTCGTCCCAGCGCCCGCCGGCCGAGAAGTTCATGCGCGGCGAGTTGGACATGAAGGGCAGGCCGTTGCCGCCGGGGATGTTGTTCCAGACGTTGCGGCTCAGCCAGCTGCCGGTGCCCGTGAGCGTCAGCCGGTCGGTCACGACGAAGTCCGTCGCCAGGTCGACGCCGCTCACGTAGATCGGGCGGTTCAGCGAGCGGTACGTCGCCAGCACGGTCGTCGCGTCCGCCTTCGGGTCGTCGAACGTCACGACGCCCAGCGGGGCCGGGGCGATGCGCTGCACGATGCCCGTGGCGACGGCGGGCGCGATGCCCGCCGCCAGCGCCTGCGCCGACGCGGCCGGGATGCCCGCGGCGATCAGCTGCTGCGCGATGACCGGCCCGATCTGCGCGCCCACGTAGCCGCCGAGCTGCGTCGGGTTGCCGAAGAAGACGTTCGGCGTCGCGAGGAAGGACGGCGTGCCCACGTCGCCGCGCTTCTGGTACCAGAACGACGCGTCGACGCGGAACCGCTCCGCGAGGATGCCCTTGTAGCCGATCTCGTAGGTGTTGTTGAACGACGCCTCGAGCGGCGCGATCGGCGCCAGCTCGGCGGCCGTCACCGGCGTCGTCGGCGACGTCAGGAAGGACACGCGCGTCGCGATGTCGTTCGCGGTCGGCGTGCTGGTCGCGAGCCGCGTCACCGCGGCCGAGGCGATCGCGGTCCCGAGCGCCTGCGCCTGCGCGGCCGAGAGGCCGGCGTTCGCCTGCAGCGCGGCCGCGATCGACGGCCCGATGGAGGCGTTGAACGCCGCCGCGTTGGCGCCGACGAGCGTCGGGAACGCGGCCGCGGCGCTGATCGGCGCGTACGCGCCGCTCTGCACCAGCGGGGAGCGCATGCAGAAGTCGCCGACGCTGCTGTTCGCGCAGCCGTTGCGGTACGTGAAGCCCTGCTTCGGCGGGTTGCCGATCGCGCGGATGTTGAAGCCCGACCCGCCCACGTTGAACGCCTGCGGCAGGTCGAGGAAGAACGAGAAGTTCGCCGGCGTGCTGAACGCGCGGTTGTACGTCAGGCGGACGCTCTGGTTCTCCGTCGGCTTGAACGTCAGCGCGGCGCGCGGCGAGAAGAAGGCGCCGTCGATGACGTTGTTCTTGTCGACGCGCGCGGCCAGGAGCAGCTCGAGCTTGCTCGTCGGCCGGGTCGTGCTCTGGACGTACGCGCCGTACTCCGTGACGTCGTCCTCGTCCTCGTTGCGGCCGTTGATCGTGTTGCCCGTGCGCGGGTTCGTGAAGATGTAGTCCGCGCCGTAGGTGAACGACTGCCGGGTCCCGAGGTTCGCGCCGTGCTGCAGCTGGCCGCCGAACACGCGCGACTTGTCGACCGTCGTCGCGCCGCTGCGGAGCAGGTACGTGCCGTCGGTGCTCGTCGAGTCGTCGTTGCCGGCGTTGCTCGCGTTCAGGAAGACCTGGGCGAACAGCCGGTTCCAGCGGAAGCGCTGCTGGAGGTTGGTGTACGTCCAGTTGTGGATCATCGACGTGCCGTTGGCGCCGGTCAGCTCGAGGCCGTTGAGCACCTTCGTGTGCCCGATCGTCGTGATCGCCTCCATGCCGTCGCGCGGGCGGATGTCCATCCGCGCCTCGCCCGTGTAGCGGCCGATGTCGAAGTCGCGCTTGTTGCTCTGCCCGCGGCGCCCGGCCGGCGCGAACGGCGCGTTGCTGGCGAAGGACACCGGCTCGGCCGGATCCGTGTACTGCCAGTCCTTCCCGCTCATGTACTCGCCGGAGAGCTTGTAGCCGAACTTCGTGCCCTGCGTCCCCGCGTGGCGGAGCGCCGTGCGGAACACGGAGCGCTCGCCGCCGTCCACCGTCACCGTCGTCCCCTGCGAGTTGAACGGCGACTTCGTGATGATGTGCAGCACGCCGTTGGCGCTGTTCGGCCCGTAGAGCGCCGAGGCCGGCCCGAGCAGCACCTCCATGCGCTCGATGTCCTCGTTGGCGCCGGTGAACAGGAACGGCACGTTCACGCGCAGCGACGGGACGCCGGCGAAGCGGTAGTCCTGCAGCATCAGCATCGCGCCCGAGAACGCGTTGTTGAAGCCGCGCGCGACGATGTTGGCCTGCGCCAGGCCGCCGCGGTTGATCTGCACGCCGGCCACGCCCTGCAGGTGGTCGGTGGCCGTCACGGACGGGCGCTCCTCGATGCGCTCCGTGCTGACGACCGAGATCTGCGCGGGGGCGTCGAGCGCCTTCTCCGGCACGCCGCGCGAGGCGGTGGTGACGACCTGCGACAGCACCGACGGCGCCTCGCCCAGCGTGAGGTCGAGCGTGGTCGTCTCGCCGCCGCGGATGCGCACCGTGTCGACGCGCGAGACCTGGTAGCCGATGCGCGACACGCTCACGGCGTACGCCCCCGGCTGGAGGTTGCCGATCCGGTAGCGCCCGTCCTCGCCGCTGTTGCCGCCGCCGACGACGGCGCGGCTGGTCAGCGTGAGCACCCGCACGCTCGCCCCGCCGATCGGCGTCCCGGTGCCCGTCTGGCTGACGCGGCCCGTGAGGGTCCCCACCGCGCCCTGCGCGCGGGCGGCGGCGGGGGCCCCGAGCGCGACCGCGCCGACGGAGAGGGACAGGAGAGCAGTGGCGCCAAGGGACCAGCGGCCTCCACGCAGCACGACCATCAGCACACCTCCAGGGTGGGTGGGTCGCCGGCACTGGCGATCAACGTTCGGTGCCGGCGCCGTCGAGTGCCTCGGGTGCACCGCGGGTGGGAGGCGGCGACCGGAAGCGTATGGCTGGGGCAACACGATACAGCCGGGGCGGAATTGGTCAACCGTCTGCACGAACATTCTGCAATCTGGACCGCCGGTACGCGCGAGGGGCGGGGGTGCCGGGGGTAGCCCCCCCCCCCCGGCCCCCCCCCCGGGGCCCGCGCGCCCCCCCCCC
>CBHYLO010000512.1:0-3786 GCA_966128675.1 uncultured bacterium
TTGGCTCCGCACCGGCGCGTGGAGCATCGCACCAGGCGGAGCCAATCCTGTGAATCCTGCAAATCCTGATAATCCTGTCTAAAGCAGTTCGCGCTTCCTCACCCCTGCGCGACCACCTTCTGTGCCGCCTCGACGAGCCGGTCCACCGTCAGGCCGAGCTCCTCGAAGATGCGCTGGTACGGCGCCGAGGCCCCGAAGCGCTCGATGCCGAGCACCGTGCCGCGGTCGCCCACGAGGCGGTACCACGACATCGGGTGCGCGGCCTCGATCGCGACGCGTGGCACGTCGCGCGGCAGCACCTCGGCGCGGTACGCCGCGTCCTGCGCCGCGAACAGCTCCATCGACGGCACGCTGACGACGCGTGCGCGGACGCCGGCCGCCGCCAGCTTCTCCTGCGCCGACAGGCAGAGCGCGACCTCCGAGCCGCTCGACATCAGCACCACCTGCGGCGCGCCGCCCTTCGCGTCCGCCAGCACGTACGCGCCGCGCGCCAGCCCGCTCGCCGGCGCGTGCGTCGTCCGGTCGATGAAGCCGAGCTTCTGCCGCGTCAGCACGAGCGCCACCGGACCCGTCGTGTGCGTGACCGCCGTGCGCCACGCCTCCGCCGTCTCGCTCGCGTCGGCCGGGCGGATCACCGTCAGGTTCGGGATGCAGCGCAGCGCGGTGAGCTGCTCCACCGGCTGGTGCGTCGGACCGTCCTCGCCGAGGCCGATCGAGTCGTGCGTGAAGACGTAGATGACCTGCTGGTGCATGATCGCCGCGAGGCGGATCGCCGGGCGCATGTAGTCCGCGAACACCAGGAAGGTGCCGCCGTACGGGATGATCCCGCCGTGCAGCGCCATCCCGTTCATGATCGCGCC
The DNA here is from genome assembly GCA_966128675.1 of uncultured bacterium. GTDB lineage: Bacteria > Gemmatimonadota > Gemmatimonadetes > Gemmatimonadales > Gemmatimonadaceae > Roseisolibacter. Next base: position 861 of record CBHYLO010000512.1, read on the forward strand.
CATCCCGTGCTCGCGGATGCCGAAGTGGAAGTTGCGGCCCGCGTAGTCCGTGGGCGCGAACGTCCCCGCGCCCTTCAGCGCCGTGTTGTTCGACGGCGCCAGGTCCGCCGAGCCGCCGATCAGCTCCGGCAGCTTCGCCGCGATCGCGTTCAGCACCGTGCCGCTCGCCGCGCGGCTGGCGACCGCGCCGTTCTCCGCGGTGAACGTCGGGATCGTCGCGTCCCAGCCCTCGGGCAGGCGCTTCGCGACGCGGCGCTCCAGCTCCGCGGCCTGCTCCGGGAACGCGGCCGCGTACGCCGCCCAGCGCTCGCGCCACGCCGCGTGATGCTCGGCCGAGCGCGCGCCGGCGGCGCGCCACGTCGCGCGCGCGTCCTCCGGCACGAAGAACGGCTCGTCCGTCGGCCAGCCGTACGCCGCCTTCGTGAGCTTGATCTCCTCCTTGCCCAGCGGCTCGCCGTGCGCCTTGCTCGTGTCGGCGCGGTTCGGGCTCCCGTAGCCGATGATCGTCTTCACGACGATCAGCGACGGCCGGTCCGTCTCCGCCTTCGCGGCCTCGATCGCCGCCTCCATCGCCGCCAGGTCGTTGACGTCGGCCACGTGCTGCACGTGCCAGCCGTACGCCTCGAAGCGCTTGCCCGCGTCGTCGCTGTACGTGAGGTCCGTGCGGCCGTCGATCGTGATCTGGTTGTCGTCGTAGAAGCCGATCAGCTTCCCGAGCCGGAAGTGCCCGGCGAAGCTCGCCGCCTCGTGCGACACGCCCTCCATCAGGTCGCCGTCGCCGGCGATGAAGTACGTGTGGTGGTCGAGGATCGCGTGCCCCGCGCGGTTGAACTCCGCCGCCAGGTGCGCCTCGGCCACCGCGAAGCCCACCGCGTTGCCGATGCCCTGGCCCAGCGGGCCCGTCGTCGTCTCGACGCCGGCCGTGTAGCCGTACTCCGGGTGGCCGGGCGTGCGGCTCTCCCACTGCCGGAAGTGCTTCAGGTCCTCCAGCGACAGGTCGTAGCCCGTCAGGTGCAGGACCGAGTAGAGGAGCATCGACGCGTGGCCGGCCGACAGCACGAAGCGGTCGCGGTCGAGCCACTGCGGGTCCTTGGGGTCGTAGCGCAGGTGGCGCGTCCAGAGCAGCCAGGCCAGCGGGGCGAGGGCCATCGGCGTGCCGGGGTGGCCGGACTCGGCCTGCTGCACGGCGTCCATGGCGAGCGTGCGGACGGTGTCGATGCAGCGCTTCTCGAGGGCCGGATCGATCGCGATCGAGGGAGCAGTGGCGGTGGCCACGGGCGGAGCGGGTACGGGGAGAGGAGGGCCACCGGCGGGAGCGCGCCGGCGCCGCGGGAAAGCTAGCCGGGCAGGGTCGCCGGGCGGGACTCCGCCGGGCGTTCCTGACGCGGCCGTCAGAGGCGTCAGAGCGGCAGCCGCGGCCGCGCCGCTGGCAGGGGCGACCGTCCCCGAGGCCCCGGAGCGCGCCAGCATGGCGGGGAAACGGGGCACCGGACTGGCCATGTGGGAGGGCAGCTGCCGCCGCCCGCTCCCTGGACGGCGCCCACCCTCTGCCTCCCCTCCCGTGCTCCACCTCTTCGGGCTCTCCCTCCCCTCCGCCGCCCCGCTGGGCCGCGACGAGGCGCACCTCCTCGCCGAGCGGATCGGCGCGGCCGCGGCCAGCGTCCAGCAGGGCGGCAAGGCCGCCGTGGCCGCGTCCGTGCGCCGCGACGCCCAGCAGTACCTCGACGCCCGCCGCGCGGGCGCGCTCCGCTTCGCGCCGGGCGCGGGCCGCGCGTGCGACGCGGGGGCGTGGGCGCTCATGCGGCTGACCGTCGACGCGCCGGCGGTGCTCCCGGCGCCCAGTCTTCTGGTGGCCTGAACGGCGGAGGACGGAACCACGGAGGACGGAACGGCGGACGACGATGCGGCGTGAGACGGTGGAGCGGACGCTGACGGCCTGACGCGGGGCGTGCGCGCGGCCATCATTCGCGCGATGCGACTTCCAATCATCGCCGCGCTGCTCGTCGCGACCCTCGGCATGCCGCTCGATGCGGCCCGCGCGCAGCGCTGGTACCGCGGCAACACGCACGTCCACACGCGCGAGTCCGACGGCAACCGGCCGCCCGAGGAGGTCGCGCGCTGGTACCGCGACCACGGCTACCACTTCCTCGTCGTCACCGACCACGAGCGCATCACCGATCCCGCGCCGCTGAACGCGCAGCTCGGGACGCCGGGCGCGTTCCTCGTGATCGCGGGGCAGGAGATCACGCAGCAGGTCGCGGACGCCACACACCCGCAGGGGATCCGCCAGGCGCACGTCGTGTCCATCGCGCCGTCGCGCGTCGTGCTGCCGATCGGCGAGAAGGGGATCGCGCAGGGCACCACCGTCGCGGCGACGTACGCGTCGCACCTGGCCGCCGTGCGCGCGGCCGGCGGGCTGGCGCAGGTGAACCACCCGAACTTCCGCTGGTCGGTGCGGCTGGAGGACATGGCCGCCCTCCCCGACTCCACGCCGTTCGAGCTCTGGAACGCGCAGCCGCGCATCAACAACCTCGGCGGCGACGACGGCAGCGGGCGCGCGTCGCTCTCGACCGAGGCGCTGTGGGACTCGCTGCTGACGCGCGGCCGGCTGCTGTGGGCCGTGGGCAGCGACGACGCGCACAACTTCGCCGCCCTCGACGACGCCGAGACGACGCGGCCGGGCGGCGCGTGGGTCATGGTGCGCGCCGACACGCTGACGCCCGACGCGATCGTCGCCGCGATGCGCGCGGGGCGCTTCTACGCGACGACGGGCGTGCTGCTGGCCGACGTCGCGGCCGACGCGCGCGCGGTGGAGATCACCGTCGCGCCGCCCTCGAACCCGCGCGACGACCGCCGCTACGTCACGCGTTTCGTCGGCCGCGGCGGGCGCACGCTGGCCGTGGTCGCGGGCCCCCGCGCGCGCTAC
>CBHYLO010000513.1:0-3786 GCA_966128675.1 uncultured bacterium
CATGTAGCGCGTCATCAGGCTGTCGAACGCCGCGTCGCGGTCGTCGCCCGCGCGATCGTCGCGCGCGCGGGCGTCGGGCGGCGTGCGAGCGTCGGCCGCACGGCCCGCCCGCTCCGCGCGCCGCGCCTCCAGCAGGGTGCGGCCGAGCGTCACCGTCGGCGACAGCGCGACGGCCTCCTCGCCGACGCCCACCGCGAGCGCGAGCGCCCGGTCCAGCGTCCCCTCGCCGCGGCCGGCGCGCGCGTCGCCCACCTTCTCCACCACGCCCGCGCCGAGCGCGCGGGCGCGGCCCAGCAGGCGGCGCGGCGACTTCGCGGCGGGCGCGGGCGCGGTGTCGATCGGAGGCTGCGGCGTCTGCGCGCCGAGCGTGGTGGACAGCGTCAGCACGAACGTGAGCAGCGCGAGAGTGGAGCGGCGGCGCATGGGCGGATCCTCGGCGGAGCGTGGCGCGGCGGGTGACGGCCGCACGTTGGGACCGGCCGCCGGTCGCCACATGGGGAGCGCCTCCCCATCTCCCGTCACGCCGAGGGGCCCGCCTCCACGAACTCGGCCGCCAGGCACTCCACGAACGTGCGCACCACCGGCCGCGCGTCGCTCGCGCGGTGCAGCGCGAACATGCCGAGCGCCCGGTGCACGCCGTTGACGCGCCGGACCACCGTGCCGGGCGGCGGGTCCCGCTGCGTCGACTGCGTCACGAACGTCCACCCCGCGCCCGCGGCGATGAACGCCACGCCCGCGGCGAAGCTCGGCGGCGCGGTCGCGATGCGCGGCTCGATGCCGCCGCTGCGCGCCGCGCCCACCATGTGGTCGTAGAGCGCGGGGTTCACGTCACGGCCGGGCACCAGCAGCGGCAGCTCGCCCAGCTCGCCCAGCGTCACCTGCGCGCGCGGCGCCAGCGGGTGCGTCGCCGGCAGCAGCACCCAGCTCGACGACTCGTCCGCCAGCCACACGGCGTCCAGGTCGGGCGCGAAGTCCGCCGCCGCCGCGCCGATGCCGAAGCCGACGTCGATGCGCGCCTCGCGCAGCGCGGTGGGATGCAGCGGCCACGGCGTGGGGTCGAGCTCCACCGTGCTGCCCGGCGTGCGCCGCCGGAACGCGTCCAGCGCGGCGGTCACGCGCCGCGTGGCGCTCGCCCAGTCGGGGAGCGCGAGGCGCAGCACCGCGCCCTCCAGCGCCGCCGCCTGCGCGGCCCGCCGCCCCGCCTCCACCTCCGCCAGCGCGCGCCGCGCGTGGTCCAGGAAGGCGCGCCCGCCAGGAGTGAGCAGCAGCCCGCGCGACGTGCGCTCGAACAGCGCCACGCCCAGCTCGCGCTCCAGGTCCTGGATCTGCCGGCTGAGCGCGGACTGCGCGACGTGGAGCCGCCGGGCCGCGCGCCCCAGGCGCCCGTCCTCCGCCACCGCCACCAGGTAGCGCAGGTGCCTCAGCTCCACGAGCCGGCGTCCTCGTCGCCAGCGGCGTGGTAGGCGTCGCGCAGGCACGCGAGGAAGGCCGCCACCAGCGGCCGCTCGTCGTTGGCGCGCCGCAGCGCGAACAGCCGCACCGTGATGGCCGCGTCGCGGATGGGCCGCACGACCGTGCCGGGCGGCGGCGCGACCATCAGGCTGCGGAAGCCGAGGATGAAGCCGGCGCCCGCGGCCACCAGTCCCGCGGACGCCGCGGGGCTCGGCGGCGCGACGATGACGTGCGGCTCGCGCCCCGAGCGCCGCAGCTCCGCGACGCAGTGGTCGTACATCGCCGGGTACACCGCGCGCTCGGGGAGCAGCATCGGCACCTCCGCCAGCTCGCGCAGGGTGACCGCCTCCTGCCGCGCCAGCGGATGCGTCGACGCGAGCACCACGCGGTCCACCGGCTCCTCGGCCAGCGCGTCGCCGTGCAGCGCGGACGACAGGTCGCCGATCCGGACCGCCGCGCAGAAGCCCGCGTCCATGCGCCCCGCGGCGATCGCGGCCGGCTGCTCCGTCCACGCCGTCGGGTCGAAGGTCACCGTCGCCGCCGGCATCCGCGTGCGCAGGCAGTCCACCGCCTGCCCGATGCGCGCCACGTGCTCGCCCCAGTCCACGGTGCCGATGCGCAGCGTGCCCGCGGCGCCCGCGACGACGTCGCGCACCGCGTGCGCCCCGGCGTCCGCCGCCGCCAGCGCGCGCTGCGCGTGCGCGAGGAAGGCGCGTCCCGCCTCGGTGGGCTGCATGCCGCGCGGCAGCCGCTCCAGCAGAGGCGCGCCCAGCTCGCGCTCGAGGTCCTGGATCTGGCGGCTGAGCGCGGACGGGGCGACGCGCAGCCGCCCCGCGGCCCGCGCGAGGTTCCCCTCGGCGACCACGGTCACGAAGTAGCGCAGGTGCCTCAGCTCCATGCGGGTGAACATGTGTGCCCCGGACGGCACTGTCGAGGTCGCGGCGGGCGCGCGTTCGCTCGGAGAGAACGGAGCGTTCGGAACAAAGTCATGCGCGCGCGGGCCCGGGCGCCGTAGTGTCCCCGCGCCCCGCGACGACCCGGGCGCCGACCACGGTTGCACCGGACCCCGTGCGATCCCGACCATGACCCCGACGCTCACCCCGACCGACCTGGCGCGCCTCGCGACGGCGGCCGACGCGCTGCTCTCCCCGCTCGCGTGCCCCGACGCCTGCGCCTGGCGCTCGCGCGTCACCGGCGCGATGCGCGACCTGTTCGGCATCGACAACGCGCTCTTCGTGTCGACGGAAGGCTCGACGGAGGGCGCGCGGCTGCGCTTCCACTGCGACACCGCGCCGCCGGCCGTGCTCCACCGCTTCGAGCAGCTCACGCGCGCCGAGGCGCGCACGGGGCGCATCCGCTCGATCGACGCGCTCGTGGACACGTGGTTCCAGCGGCGCGCCGCGCTGGGCGTCGAGATCTACAACGAGCCGCTCAACGACCGCATGGTCGACGGCCAGCTGCACCGCAGCACGATCGTCAACGAGGCCGTGCGCCCCGGCGGCATGTACGACTTCCTCGGCTTCATGACCGTGACGGCCGGCCACGAGCTGATGCTGTTCATGGGCCACGAGCGGCCGGGGCGCTCGCGCTTCGGGAGCGACGGCGAGCTGCCGGTGCTGCGCGCGCTGCTGCCGGCGTTCCGCGCGGGACACCACGCCCTCGCCACCGTCGGCGCGCACCGCGCCGCGCTCGGCGCCACGCTCGACCGGCTGGCGGACGCGCTGCTGGTCGTGGGGCCCGACGGACGCGCGCTGCATCGCAATGCCGCGCTCGTGCGCCTGCTGGCCGCGGACCCGCAGCGCGAGCGGCTGGAGGCGGCGCTGCTCGCGGCGTCGCGCACCTCGACCGGCCGGGGCGTGCGTCGCGCGGAGCAGCACGTCGCGACGTGCGTCGGCCGCTACGTCGTGCGCGCGTCGCACCTGCCGCCCGAGCTGCTGGGCGAGGCGGGCGGCACGCTCGTCACCGTCGCGCGCGCGGACGCCGGCGCCGACGCCGCGGACGCGCTTCCCGCGCGCTTCGGGCTCACGCGGCGCGAGGCCGAGGTCGCGCAGGCGCTCGCGCGCCGCCTCACGAACGCGGAGGTCGCGCGCGCGCTCGGCATCAGCCCGCACACCGCGGAGCGCCACACGGAGCGCGTGCTCGCGAAGCTCGGCGTCCGCTCGCGGCACGAGGTCGCGCAGCGGCTGCACGAGGAGAACGACGCGCTGGCGCTGGCCGTGGCCTGATCCGGCTACGGCGCGCGCACGCGCGAGGATGGGGAGCCGCTCCCCATGTGCGCGGGGCACGGACGGACGATCGTGGCGTCGCGGCACCGACGACCCGACACGCCTCCCT
>CBHYLO010000514.1:0-3783 GCA_966128675.1 uncultured bacterium
CTCCGTGCGGAAGCCGAACTTGATGCCGTCGCGGGCGTTCTTGCCGCTCTTGGTCGTGATGTTGATGACGCCCGAGCCGGCGCGCGCGCCGTACAGGTTCGCGGCCGCGGCGCCCTTCACGATCTCGACCGACTCGATGTCCGCCGGGTTGATGTCGGCGATGGAGCCGTTGAGCTGGATGCCGTCGACGATGTAGAGCGGCTGCTGGCTGCGGCCGGACGCGTTGATCGACGTCGGGCCGCGCATCAGCACGACCGGGGCGGCGCCGGGGCGGCCCGTGTTGGCGACGATGTTCGCGCCGGGGACCTTGCCCTGCAGCTGCGAGATCGCGCTCTGGCCGACGACCGGCATCTGCGCCGTGTCGACGCGCTGCACGGTGAACGGCGTGCGGACCTGCTCCGTGGCCTCCGAGACGCCGGTGACGACGACCTCGGTCAGGCGGAGGGCGTCGCGCTTGAGCGAGAAGTTGACCGTCTGCGTCCCCGCCGTGACGGTCAGCGCGCGGGCCTGCGGCGCGAAGCCGACCGAGCGCACCCGGAGCTGGACCGCCTGCCCGCTGACGCGCGCCGCCGGGATGTTGATGGTGAAGACGCCCGAGGGGCCCGTCCCCACCGACAGCGCCATCTCGGTGATGTAAACGTTGGCGCCCTGGAGCGGCGTGCCATCATCGGTGGTCACGCGGCCGGTGACGACCGCGGCGCCGGCAGCTGCCTGCGCGCGCGCGGTACCGGCGGCGAGGGTGAGGAGACATGCCGCTGCACTGAGCGTCACGACTCCTCGGGACCAACTCGTCCTCATCATGGGGGATCCTCGGGGCCTGAGGGTTCGACGGAACGAACGGCGGTTGGGGCGCCGCCCCGGGGAAGGGCGACGAGCTCGGAGTGACGCGGGACCGCGGACCCGCGACGGCCGGCGACTGGGGGCGACGGGAGGTGCGCCCCGGGGCCAGCGCGAAACTCGAACGGCGAGGCAACCGTAGGCGGGAGACCGGTGTCGAACCGGTCATGCGCGGGGGCGGTCGGGGAGCCCCCGCGGCGTCCTCTCGGGCCGCGACGTATCGAGCACCCACTCGACCGGGAGAGCCACCACCGGTCGCGCGGGACGAACAGCGGACGGAACGAGCGTTCACGACGGCGGCTCGCGGCGCCGATCCAGCCGCGCGGCGCGCGACGGTGGACCAGTCGACCGCGGGGCCGCGATGCGGCACCTCGGCGTTCAGGGTGTGTGCGTGCGCGTCCACACGCCCCGCGGACGCGTGCCCACAAGTGGGCACCTCGCGGCGTGCGAATGGAGATCGCGCTCTATCGAACCACTCCTCCCACGCGCCGTGGCGAGCCACGGGCCCGCGCGAGGACGGATCACTGCCTGAACGAATGCCCGCGGCGCGCCCCGGATGGGTCGCTGCCGATCGAGCGGGATGTCGGGGGGTGCGGTCGACGCCGGCGTCGGGAGGGCGGACGGACGGCGGTCGGGCATGCCACGCATGTGGGTCGCCGGGGGTGCAGACCCGCGCACGCGCGCCGGGGTCACATTAGTCGCGGAACAGCGGTTGGCAAGTCGTCACACGCGCTCGTCACGCGCCCGCCACGGCCTGCCCCGCCCTGCTGCGGCTCGCCCCTGACCCCTTGCCGCCGGCCACGGGCCTCGTGGCGACGTCCGCCGCCCCGCCGGAGCATGTGCGCAGCGACATCGGGAGCGCCGCAGTCGGCCCGGTGGCGCACGCGCGAAGGGCCGGTGCGCGCACCGGCCCCGCCCCACCCCTCGCGCTCCGGCGCGGCCGCCGTCAGGTCGCGGCGGCCACCAGCGCGGCGTTCCGCTCCACCTTGGCCGCGAGCCCCGGCAGGTCGAACGGCTTGGTGACGTAGTCGTCCGCCCCGGTCTGGATCGCCTGCCGCTTGTCGTCCCACTCGTCCAGCGCGGTCACCATGATGACCCGCACGCGGCGGCCGAGGACGGGATGCTGCTTCATCAGCCGGCAGACGTCCCAGCCGTCGCGCCCGGGCATCATCACGTCCAGCAGCACGAGCGACGGCCGCACCTGCTCGAAGAGCGCCAGCGCCTCGTCCCCGGAGTGCGCGACGGTGATCGGATATCCGCGCACGCCCAGATAGCGCGCGATGATCTCCGTGTTGTCGTGGTTGTCGTCCACGACCAGGATCGGCGGACGTGGCGCAGCGTCGGACATCGGACGAGGCGGCTGAGGAGGGGAACGGGCGGAGGGCCGCCGACCGCAACCGGGGGCAAGGAGTACGCCATCCCCCGGTGCGACGACGGCCCTCGCGGGCGGGCGGTGCGGTGCCGGCGCCCGCTCAGCGGCGCGCGGTGCGCAGCCCGGCGCCGCGGAGCCCCTGCGGCGTGATCGTCAGCCCCAGGCCGAAGCCCACGTCGTCGGACATGCGGCCGCCGCTCACCACCAGGCTGCCGCGCAGCGCGAGCTGCCGCGTGATCTCGAAGCTGGCGCCGATGTCGAAGTCGATCGTCAGGTCGGTGTTGTCCACGTCGTCGTCGACGCCCGTCACGAAGTCGAGCGACAGCCGCGGGTGCACGTACGGCGTGATCGCCATGCCGCCGTCGAGCGCGAAGCGGTGGCCGACCGAGACGCCCACCGGGATGCGGAACAGGTCCGGGCCGTCCCCCACCGCCAGCCCCGCGCCCGCCGTCAGCAGCAGCGCGAGCGGCTGCTCGGCCGTCGCGCGCGCCAGCTGGTACGCGTACGAGCCGCCCACGAGCAGCTTGGTCCCGCCGCCGTCCGAGTCCACGAGCCCGCCCTCGAGCCCGAAGTGCGAGCTGGGGTCGAGCCCCTCGCGCCACTGGAAGAGCGCCGCGGTGCCGGCGTTCGCGGACACCGCGAGCGTGAAGTCGCGCGTCGAGACCTGCGGCGGCTGGAACGACGGCGTGAACCAGCTCTGCGCGGCCGCGGTGCGCGCGGCGGGCGGCGCGACGAGCGCCGCGAGGGCGACCAGCAGGGCGGCGCCCCGCCGGCGGGTGGGCGTGGGGACGGACGACCGAGGACGGACGGACATGGCGTGGTGCGGTGGACGTGAGGATACGGAAACGCGCCCCCGGATCCCGGGCGGCGCAGGAGGCCGTGCAACCTGATGGAGCGCGAGCGCCCGCGACGTGACGTGCGTCGGATGCGCCGGACCGCTCGCGCGCTAGCGCCCGCCCAGCGCGAGCGAGAGCGCGACGCCGACGGTGGTGCCGCGCGGCCCGGGCTCCCCCCCGGACGCGCGCCCGCCGTCCTCCAAAGCTAGGGACACCCCGAGCCGCGGCGTCAGGGCCGCCTCCGCCAGCACGCCCACGCGCGCGCGCGAGGCGCTGACCGCGTCGTCGCCGTACGAGAGCCGGTACCAGACGTACTGCGGCGTCAGCGAGAGCGCCCACGCGCGGGCGCCGAACGCGCCGCGCACCCCGACCGCGGCGCCGACGGGCACCTCCCGCATGAGTACCACGTCGTCGCTGTCCGCGGTCACCGGATCGGCCGGCACCTCGAGGCGCGCACGGGCGAAGCCGACGCCGCCGATGGCCGCGACGCCCACGCGCGCGCCGCGCACCACGGCCCACGAGGCGCGTCCGCCGAGGGCGGTCGCCGGGTTGCGGTAGCCGTCGCCCCACGTCTGCGCGGCGATGCCGCCGGCGAGCTGCCAGCGCGCGGCCGCGGGCGCGAACGCCACCGCCCCGCCGTACGTCGCGCGCGTCCGGCGGCCGCCGCCCCCGTCGCCCGGGTCGAGGATGGCGCGCTGCTCCAGCCCGAGGTTCGCGGCCAGCGCCACGCCGGGGCGG
>CBHYLO010000515.1:0-3771 GCA_966128675.1 uncultured bacterium
CGGCCCGGCGCACCCGGCGCACGGCGGCGCGCGCGTGCGGCCCCGTCCCGTGATCGAACACCGCCACGCCGGCCAGCCGGTCGCGCGCCACCGCGCAGGCCGCGTCCAGCAGCACCATCGAGTCCCGGCCGCCCGAGACGGCCAGCACGACGGGTCCCGACCCGGCCAGCGCCCGGCGCACGCGCGCCCGCACGGCGCGGATGGTGCGCCGGGCGTCCGCGTCGCGCGCGGCCGCGCGCTCGACCGGGGCGGGCGTCGTCATGCCCGCAAGCTACCGCGCGCTACCGTCGCACGCCGGCGCCCGCTACAATTCCCGCCTCCACCTGAACCGCGGTGATCGTCTTGGAATCCAGCAGCGTTCTCGGCACCCTCTGGGCGGCGTTCGGCATGACGGCGTACTACATGGCGCTCGTCTGGATCAACACGCTCCTGGGGCTCTTCCTCACCCCGCTGTTCCTGATCCCGCTGACCTGGCTGCAGGACCGCGTGGCGGCCGGCCGCCGCGGCGCGCTCCCCGCGCGCTGAAGGGTCGCGACCGATCCGGTGCGAGGTAGAAGAAGCCCCCGCGGCCGTCGGCCGCGGGGGCTTCGTGCGTCCGGCCACCGGCGGGGTCAGGGCGCCGCAGGCGGCGCGCCCGAGCCGCCGTCCAGCGTCCGCGCCAGCAGCCCGCGCAGCGGATCCCCGTGCGCCTTCTCGTCGACGCCGTGCGGCCCGTCCGCGCCCACCGCGTGCGGCCCGCCGTGGAACTGCTCCGCCTCGGTGGAGCCGTGCATCGCGCCCGTGGACGCCTGCCCCGCGGTCGCCGTGGTGAGCACGAGGTCGAAGTAGCCCGTGCCCGCCTCGCGCTGGTGCCGGGTCGCGGTGTAGCCGTCGGCCTCGCGCGCGAACTCGCGGTCCTGCACCTCGACGTACGCGGGCATCCCCTGCGTCCGATAGGCGCGCGCCAGCTCGAACGTCTCGAGGTTGATGAGGTGCCAGCCCGCGAGCGTGATGAACTGGAAGCGGTAGCCCATCGCGCCCAGCTCGCGCTGGAAGGTCGCGATCGTCCGCTCGTCCAGGTTGCGGCGCCAGTTGAAGCTCGGCGAGCAGTTGTACGCGAGCATCCTGTTCGGGAAGCGCGCGTGCACCGCCTCCGCGAACCGCCGCGCCTCCGCGAGGTCGGGCGTGCTCGTCTCGCACCACAGCAGGTCGGAGTACGGCGCGTAGGCCAGCGCGCGCGCGATCGCCGCGTCGAGCGACGGCCGCGTCACGTAGTAGCCCTCGGCCGTGCGCTCGCCGGTCGTGAACGGCCGGTCGCGCTCGTCGACGTCGCTCGTGATCAGCGTCGCGCCCATCGCGTCCGTGCGCGCGACCACCAGCGTCGGCACGCCGAGGACGTCGGCGGCGAGGCGCGCGGCGCTCAGCGTGCGGACGTGCTGCTGCGTCGGCACGAGCACCTTGCCGCCCATGTGCCCGCACTTCTTCTCGGCCGCCAGCTGGTCCTCGAAGTGCACGCCCGCGGCGCCGGCCTCGATCATCGCCCTCGTCAGCTCGTAGGCGTGGATCGGCCCGCCGAAGCCGGCCTCGGCGTCGGCGACGATGGGCACCATCCAGTCGCGCTCGGGCTCCGCGCCGTCGGCCGCGCGCTCGCTCCACTCGATCTGGTCGGCGCGCAGCAGCGCGTTGTTCAGCCGCCGCACGAGCGCGGGCACGCTGTTCACCGGATAGATGCTCTGGTCCGGATACGTCTGCCCCGAGAGGTTGGCGTCGGCCGCGACCTGCCACCCGCTGAGGTAGATCGCCTCCAGCCCCGCGCGCACCATCTGCACCGCCTGCGCGCCCGTCAGGGCGCCGAACGTGTGCACGTACGGCCGCTCGCGCAGCAGCGCGCGCAGCCGCTCCGCGCCGCGGCGCGCCAGCGTGTGCTCCACGCGCACGGCGCCGCGCAGCCGCACGACGTCGGCTGCCGAGTAGTCGCGGCGCAGGTCGTCGCCCGCCGCGCGCCACTCCTGCTCCAGCGCCCGCACCTGCGCCGCGAACCCCGGCGCGCCCGCCGTGCCACCGCCCCGCGGCTCCGCCACGGCCGTCCGCTCCACCTCGCGCTCGCTCATGGGACCGCCTCCTCGAGCATGGGATACGCCGGGATCGTGAGGAACTCGACGAAGCGCTCGCCGAGCACCAGGTCGTCCAGCAGGCGCGCGGCGTCGCGCAGCCGGGAGGGCGCGCCGCCGCGCGCGGCCTCGAGCGCGGCCAGCTCCGCGGCGCGCGTCTCCTCGTACAGCGCGCGCGTCACGGTGCCCCCCTCCGCCAGCGGCGCGGCGTGGCGGATCCACTGCCAGAGCTGCGCGCGCGAGATCTCGGCCGTGGCGGCGTCCTCCATCAGGTTGTGGATCGCTACCGCGCCCGCGCCGCGCAGCCACGCGTCCAGGTACTGCAGCGCCACGTCGACGTTGGTGCGCACGCCCTGCCGCGTCACCTGCCCGCCCGGCACGTCGAGCCGCAGCAGTTCCGCAGCAGCTTGTCCCGAGCGAAGCGAGGGATCGTCGCGCTGGCGCTCCTTCTGGTTCGGGCGGTCGCCGAGCTGCGCTGCGAAGACGTCCATCGCGATCGGCACGAGGTCGGGGTGCGCGACCCACGTGCCGTCGAAGCCGTCGCCGGCCTCACGCAGCTTGTCGTCGCGCACCTTCGCGACCGCGGCCTCGGTGACGGCGGCGTCGCGGCGGTTGGGGACGAACGCCGCCATGCCGCCCATCGCGTGCGCGCCGCGGCGATGGCAGACCTGCACCAGCCGCTCGGTGTAGGCGCGCATGAAGGGCGTGGTCATCGTGACCTGCGCGCGGTCGGGGAGCAGCATGTCGCCGCGCCGGCTGAACTTCTTGATGATCGAGAAGATGTAGTCCCAGCGGCCCGCGTTGAGCCCCGCCGCGTGGTCGCGCAGCGCGTGCAGGATCTCCTCCATCTCGAACGCCGCCAGCACCGTCTCGATCAGCACCGTCACGCGCACGCTGCCGTGCGGCACGCCCACTCGCGCCTCGGCGAAGGTGAAGACGTCGTCCCACAGCTCCGCCTCGTGCCGCGACTCGAGCTTGGGGAGGTAGAGGTAGGGCCCCGTGCCGCGGTCCAGCGTCTCGCGCGCGTTGTGGAAGAAGTGGAGCCCGAAGTCGAACAGCGAGCCGGACATCGCGCCGCCGTCGACCTCGACGTGCGCTTCATCGAGGTGCCACCCGCGGGGCCGCACGAGGAGCGTGGCGATGGTCTCGTTGAGCCGGTAGGACTTCCCCTCCCCTTCGAGCGCGAGCGTGCGGCGCACCGCGTCCATCAGGTTCGCCTGCCCGTCGACGACGTTCGCCCACGTCGGGCTGGTCGCGTCCTCCAGGTCCGCCATGAAGCAGTCCGCGCCGGAGTTCAGCGCGTTGATCATCATCTTCCGGTCGGTCGGCCCGGTGATCTCGACGCGGCGGCGCTGCAGGTCGGGCGGCGTCGGCGCGACCTGCCAGTCGCCCTCGCGGATCGCGCGCGTCTCCTCCGGGAACGCGGGCCGCTCCCCCGCATCCAGGCGCTGCTGCCGCTCCGCACGGGCGGCGAGCAGCGCGCGCCGGCGCTCGCCGAAGCGGCGCTCCAGCTCCGCCACGAAGGCGAGCGCGTCGTCGGTGAGCACGCGCGCGACGGAGTCGGCGGCGGGCGAGACGGACGACGGACGGACGGTGACGCCAGCGGGCCGGGCCATCGGGGGCTCTCTCGATCTCGGAGTACGCACGGGGGACGCGCGCCGGCGCGCGCCCTCCGGCGCGT
>CBHYLO010000516.1:0-3742 GCA_966128675.1 uncultured bacterium
GGCACGCGCGCGCTCGCGGTCGCGCGCGCGCCGCTTTATCCCCACGGATTGCGCCAGTAGCGCGCGATTAACGGGCTGCCGCTGTTCGGGCGCCACGGGCGCGCGCTCCTCGACGCGATGCTCGCCGCGGCCCGCGTCCATGCAGACGCGCTGGTCGGAACGTCCACAGGTGCGTGAGCCCCGCGTGAGCCGTACGTGAGCGGCAGCTACCGTCCCGAGGATCCGCGACCCGACGCGCCCGGCGCCGTCGACGTCGTGCCGCCGTCCCCGCCCGCGCCGCCGTCGGCGATCGACGCCGCGCGCGGCGGCTCGGGCGCGAGTCCGCCGCCACGCGCGGTGGAAGGGACGGGCCGCTTCGCGATGCTCATCGCGCTCGGCATCCTGACCTCGCGCCTGTTCGGGTTCGTGCGTCAGGGGATCTTCAGCCGCTACTTCGGCGCGGGCATGGCGGCGGACGCGTTCAACGCCGCGATGCGGATCCCCAACTTCCTGCAGAATCTGTTCGGCGAGGGCGTGCTCTCCGCCTCGTTCATCCCCGTGTACTCGGGACTGCTCGCGCGCGGGGAGCGGGAGGAGGCGGACCGCGTCGCGAGCGTGGTCGGGCTCCTGCTCGCGCTCACCACGGCGCTGTGCGTGGCGGTCGGCATGCTCGCGACCCCGCTGCTCGTCACGACCGTGGCGGCCGGCTTCGGCGGCGAGAAGCGCGAGCTCACGATCGCGCTCGTGCGCATCGCGTTCCCGGGCATCGGTCTCCTCGTCGGCGGCGCGTGGTGCCTGGGGATCCTCAACAGCCACCGGCGGTTCCTGCTGTCGTACCTCGCGCCGGTCGCGTCGAACCTCGTCCTCATCGGCACGCTGCTCTGGTGGGGGCCGCGCGTCCCGGAGCTGCCGCTGGCGACGATCCTCGCGTGGGCGGCGGTCGCCGGAAGCGCGATGCAGCTGCTCGTGCAGGTGCCGACGGTGCTCCGCGTGGCGCCCGGGCTGCGCCCGGTGCTCGACGTGCGCGATCCGAACGTGCGCGCCGTGGTCCGCAACTTCCTGCCCGTGTTCTTCGGGCGCGGCGTCGTGCAGATCAGCGGCTACATCGACAACAGCCTGGCCAGCGTGGTCGCCGGCGGCGCGGTGACGATCTTCACCAACGCCCAGGTGCTGTACATGCTGCCGGGCAGCCTGTTCGGCATGTCCATCGCGGCGGCCGAGCTGCCGGCGATGTCCAGCCTGCACGGCGAGGCGGACGAGGTGTCCGCGATGCTGCGCGGCCGGCTCGACGCGGGGCTGCGGCGCATCGCCTACTTCATCGTCCCGTCCGCGATGGCGTTCCTGGCGCTCGGCGACGTGCTGGCCGGCGCGGTCTTCCGCTACGGGCGCTTCACGCACGCCGACGTGCTGTGGGTCTGGGGGACGCTCGCGGGTTCCACCGTGGGGCTGCTCGCGTCGACGCTCGGCCGCCTCTACGCGTCGACGTTCTATGCGCTCAAGGAGACGCGCACGCCGCTCCGGTACGCGCTGATCCGCGTGACGCTGACGCTCGTGCTCGGCTACCTCGCGGCCAAGCCGCTGCCGCGCGCGCTCGGCATCGACCCGAAGTGGGGGACCGCGGGGCTCACCGTCACCGCGGGGCTGGCCGGCTGGGTGGAGTTCGCGCTGCTGCGCGGCGCCCTCAACCGGCGCATCGGACGGACGGGGATCCCGGGATCGGCGCTGGTGCGGCTCTGGAGCGCCGCGGCGCTCGCGGCCGCCGTGGGCGTCGGGCTGAAGCTCGCGCTCGCCGGGATGCCGGCGCTGCTCCTCGCGGTGCTGACGTGCGGTGCGTACGGAATCGCGTACCTCGGCGTCACCGTGGCGCTCGGGGAGGGCGAGGCGGCCGTGCTGGTCGGCAAGCTGCGGCGCCGGCTCGCCCGGAGGGCGCGGTGATCGACGGGCCGGAGAGCCGGGCCGGCGCGCGTCGTGCCGAGAACGCGACCGACCCCGACGGGTATTACGACCCGATGATCGCGCCGCCAGAATCCGTCGTCTCCAAGCTCCCGCACCTCCCGGAATCGCCCGGCGTCTACCTGTGGAAGGACGCCGAGGGCGTCGTGCTGTACGTGGGCAAGGCCAAGCGCCTGCGCTCGCGCGTGCGCAGCTACTTCGCGAGCGACCACGCGACGAGCCCCAAGACGCGCGGGCTGGTGCGCAACATCCGCGACCTCGAGACGATCGTCGTGCCCACCGAGGCGCACGCGCTCATCCTCGAGGCGAACCTGATCAAGGAGTACCGGCCGCGCTTCAACATCGCGCTCCGGGACGACAAGTCGTACCCCTACATCAAGGTCACCGTCCAGGAGCCGTTCCCGCGCGTCTTCGTGACGCGGCGCCTGCAGAGCGACGGGGCGCGGTACTTCGGGCCGTACACCGACGTCGGCGCGATGCGGCGCGCGCTCAACGTCGTGAAGCGCATCTTCACCGTGCGGTCGTGCAACTACGACATGCCGCGCGAGATGCCCGAGCGCGCCTGCCTCGACTTCGCCATCAAGCGCTGCAAGGCCCCCTGCATCTTCAACCAGACGCGGGAGGACTACGGCGCGATGATCGACGAGGTGCTCGTCTTCCTCGACGGGAAGACGGCGGAGGTGGCGCGCCGCATCAACGCCCGCATGGCGGAGGCGGCGGAGAACCTCGACTTCGAGCGGGCGGCCGAGCTGCGCGACGCGCTCCGCCACCTCGAGCGGATGGAGGAGCCGACGGTCGTCCTCGAGATCGAGGGCGGCGACCGCGACGTGGTGGGCTACGCGCGCGACGGCGACGACGCGTGCGTGGCGATCATGCGCATCCGCGGCGGCAAGCTGCTGGCCCGCGACCACCGCTTCCTCGAGAACACGGACGGCGACGAGGACCCGGCCGTGCTCGCGGCCTTCCTGGCGCGCAGCTACCTGGGCAGCGACGAGCGCGCGGCGGAGCTCCTGGTGCCGTTCGACTTCGAGGACCGCGAGGTGCTGGAGCAGTCGCTGCAGCGCACGCGCGTGGTGGTGCCGCAGCGGGGATCGCGCCGTCAGCTGGTGGACCTCGCGCAGCAGAACGCCCGCCACCTGCTGGAGGAGTTCAAGCTCTCGACGCTGGAGGCGGACGAGCGCGCGGCCGACCCGGTCTACGAGCTGCAGCGCGAGCTCGGGCTGAAGAAGGTGCCGCGCGCGCTCGTCTGCTTCGACATCTCGCACGCGCAGGGCACGGACACCGTCGCCTCCTGCGTCTGGTTCGAGAACGGCCGCGCCAAGCGCGCCGAGTATCGGAAGTTCAAGGTCGAGACGGTCGTCGGGATCGACGACTTCGCGTCGATGAAGGAGGTCGTCGGCCGCTACTTCCGGCGCCGCCTCGAGGAGGAGCGTCCGCTCCCCGACCTCGTGGTCATCGACGGCGGCAAGGGGCAGCTCAACGCCGCGAAGGAGGCGATGGACGCGGTCGGCCTGTCCGACATGCCGATGATCTCCCTCGCCAAGCGCGAGGAGGAGGTCTTCGTCGTCGGCCGCAGCGAGCCGCTGCGCATCCCGCGCCGGTCGCCCGCGCTGCGCATGCTACAGCAGGCGCGCGACGAGGCGCACCGCTTCGCCGTCACGTTCCAGCGGAAGCGGCGGACCATCCGCACCGTCACGTCCGAGCTGCTGAAGATCCCGGGCGTCGGGCCGATCAAGCGCCGGCAGCTGCTGACGCACTTCGGCAGCATCCAGGGGCTGCGCGAGGCGACGCCCGCCGCGGTGGCCGAGCT
>CBHYLO010000517.1:0-3738 GCA_966128675.1 uncultured bacterium
CGCCGCGGTTCACGCGCTCCGACTGGTCATCCGGCTGGTCGATGGCCGCCGCGGCCGCGCTGCTGCTGGCCGCCGGCGTCGGCGTCGGGCGCTGGTGGGAGGGGCGCGCGCAGGTCGGCGCGCCGGCGCCCGCCGTCGCCGTCACCGGCACCACGCCCGACAGCGCCATCCCCGAGGCGCGGCGCCCCGACTCGATGACCGCGGCACCGACCATGGTGGCCGAGGCGCCGACCGCGCCCGCGACGCCGTCCTCGACGCCGTCGCTGGAGCCGGCCGATCGCACGCCGGCGCGCGAGGTCGCGTCGCGCGCGGTCCGCACGCCGGCCCGCGCCGGCCGCATCGACACCGACCGGCTGGCGTACGACGTCGCCGCCGTGCGGCACCTGACGTCGGTCGAGGCGCTGCTCGTGTCGTACCGCGCCGACCCGCTCGACTCGCTCGCCGACGCCCGCGTGGCGCAGTGGGCGCGCACGCTCCTGCAGGACACGCGGCTCCTGCTCGACTCGCCCGCGGCAGCGTCGCCGGTGCGGCGGCGGCTGTTCGAGGACCTCGAGCTGGTGCTCGTGCAGATGGCGCGGCTCGCGCCGGCCGACTCCACCCCCAGCCCCGCGCGCCTGCGGCGCGAGCGCGAGGAGCGCGCGCTGATCGACGGCACGATGCGCGACGCGCGCGTGCTGCCGCGGCTGCGCCGCGAGATCCCCGCGGGCGTCGGCACATGACACGGCCCATGCTCCATCGCTCCACACGTCCCCCGATCCGATCAGCGGGCCTGCCGCCCGCCGCTCCTTCGCCTCGCGTCCTCTCGTTCTCCTTCCTCCGCCTGGAGGCTCGTCCCATGAAGGCCCTTCGACTCGCCACCCTCCTCGCCGGCATCGCCCTCGTGGGCGGTGCGGCGCCGGCCCGCGCGGCCGCGTCGCCCCGCGCGACCGACGCCGCGCGCGCCGCCGACCCCACCGTCCGCCGCCAGGATCCGGCCGACTCCCTGTACCGCGCGGCGCGCGCGGCGATGGGGCGCGGCGAGTACCGCCAGGCGGAGACGCTCTTCCGCAAGATCACCGCGTCGTACCCGAAGTCGGGCGTCTACAACGACGCGGTGTACTTCCAGGCGTACTCGCTCTTCCGCGCCGGCGGCACGAGCGACCTGCAGCGCGCGCGCGACGTGCTGCGCACGGTGAACGACACGTCGCGCGACGTGCCGCGCGCGCTGCGGCGTGACGCGCTGTCGCTGGACACGCGCATCTGCGGCGAGCTGGCGCGCCGCGGCGACGAGGCGTGCGCGCGCGTGCTGCGGCAGCGCGCCGACAGCTCGGGCCTCAGCGGCGCGGTCTCCGGCGTGGTGGAATCGACGGTCAGCGCGGTGGCCGAGGCGATGGCCAGCCCCGCGGTCGCGCGCGCGCTGAGCGAGACGCAGGCCGCGGCGGCCGAGGCGGCGCGTGAGGGCACGCGCGCGGCGGCGGAGGCGATGCAGAGCCCCGAGGTGCAGCGCGCGATCGCCGACGCCGGCCGCGAGGCCGCGCGCGCCGCGCAGGACGGGATGCGCGCCGGCGCCGACGCGCTGCGCGACATGTCGATCACGCTCGGCGGCACGGCCGCGATGTCGCCGTCCGGCCGCCGCCGCAACCCGAACTGCCGCGACGCCGACGACGACGAGCGCGTGATCGCGCTCAACGCCCTCCAGCAGATGGACGCCGAGCGCGCGATGCCGATGCTGCGCAAGGTGCTGGCGCGCCGCGACGAGTGCAGCGAGACGCTGCGCCGCCGCGCGGTGTTCATCGTCGCGCAGAAGAAGTCGCCCGAGTCGGCCGAGCTGCTGGTGAACGCGGCGCGCAACGACCCGAACGCCGAGGTGCGCGAGGAGGCGGTGCAGTGGCTGTCGCGCGTGGGCGGCGACCGCGCGATCGACTTCCTGCGCGATGTCGCCCGCAGCGACACGAGCGTGAGCCTGCGCAAGCGCGCGGTGTTCGCGCTGGCGCAGAGCAAGGAGGCGCGCGCCCGCGAGACGCTGCGCGCGCTGGCGACGGCGCGCGAGACGGCGCCCGAGGTGCGCGGCGAGGCGCTCTACTGGGCGGTCACGCGCGGCGACAGCACGGACGCCGAGTGGGCGCGCCGCCTCTTCCCGTCGCTCGAGACGCGCGAGCTGAAGGAGCGCGTGATCAGCTCCCTGGCGCGGCAGCGCGGCAGCTCCGCGTGGCTGATGCAGGTCGCGCGCGACCCGCGCGAGTCGCTCGAGGTGCGGAAGTCGGCGTTCGGCTACGCGGCGCGCAACGCGACGGCGCCGCAGCTGATCGAGATGTGGGACGCCACGAAGGAGAAGGAGCTGAAGGAGTCGCTGATCCTCGCGCTCTCGCGCCGCAAGGAGCCGGAGGCGCTGGACAAGCTGATCGCGATCGCGCGCAACGACCAGGACCGCGAGATCCGCAAGAGCGCCGTGTTCTGGCTGACGCGCTCGAACGAGCCGCGCGCGCTGGCGTTCCTGCAGGAGCTGATCGACAAATGAGCGCCGCCGCCACCCTCCGGGCGGCCCTCCTCGGCGCGGCGCTCTGCGTCGCCGCGCCGACGGTGGCCGCGGCACAGGCCGACCTCGCGTCGCGCGGCGGCGCGCTGGCGGCGCGCGTGGGCGAGGTGCGCGACGGCTTCGTGCGGATGACCTTCCCGCTGCGCCCCGGCGTCTGCGGCATCGGCGAGAGCGTGCGCGTCGGCCGCGAGCAGCGCTGGGTCGGCAACAACTGGTACGGGGAGTTCAGCGGCAACGCGCTGCGCGGCCGCGACGTGGAGTGGGAGCGCGAGTGCGAGACGGGCCCGGGCCGCGTGGTGCTCGACGTCTCGGGCGGCAGCGTGCAGCAGGTGCGCTTCTACGTCGGCGGGAAGTGGCGGCCGGCCGACGCGCGCGTGCTGGACCTCGGCGAGGTGCCGGCGGCCGACGCGGCGGGGCTGCTGCTGCGCCTCGCGCAGGGCGACGACCTGCGCGCGGAGCCGAGCGCGCAGCGCGCCGCGAT
This sequence comes from uncultured bacterium, assembly GCA_966128675.1. Taxonomy (GTDB): domain Bacteria; phylum Gemmatimonadota; class Gemmatimonadetes; order Gemmatimonadales; family Gemmatimonadaceae; genus Roseisolibacter. The sequence goes on from CBHYLO010000517.1 coordinate 2,997, forward strand.
CTTCCCGGCGACGCTGGGCGCGGACGTCGTCGCGTGGCCGGCGCTGCTGCGCATCGCGAAGGACACGCAGCGGCCGCGCGAGGCGCGCCGCCAGGCGCTGTTCTGGCTGGGCGTCGGCGCGGGCGAGGCGGCGACGGCGGGGCTGACGGAGCTGGTGGACGACGCCGACCGCGAGGTGCGGCTGCAGGCGGTGTACGCGCTCTCGCGCCGGCCCGCGGACGAGGGCGTGCCCGCGCTCATCCGGATCGCGCGCACGCACAAGGACCCGGCGATGCGGCGGCAGGCGATGCACTGGCTGGGCCGCTCCGAGGACCCGCGCGCGGTGGCGCTGTTCGAGGAGCTGCTGGTCGCGAAGCGATAGGCGCTGCGGGCTGCGGATCCGCTCCGTGCCCTCGGCAGCCGTCGTCGCACCTGGCGTGCACGAACGACTCGTTTGGATACGGATGCTCCGGATGAGACGGATGCGCCGGATCGCTCCGCGTGGCGCGAGGTCCCAAGCCCCCGAGAGGAGCGATCCGCACGATCCGGCACATCCGGAGCATCCGTAGTCCCGGGTTCGCCGACCAGTGCCGGGCGCGCCGGACCCGAACTGCTATCACACGACAGGATGACAGGATGAACCAGGAGGCTCCGCGGTGCGCGTCGTTCCATGCGCCACGCGGAGCCTCCTGGTCATCCCGTCATCCGGTCAGAGCCGTTCGTCGTTCGGACCCGAAGCCGCAGCCCGGAGCGCCTCTACCGC
>CBHYLO010000518.1:0-3737 GCA_966128675.1 uncultured bacterium
CAGCTCATTCCCGCGCCCCGCGTGCCGTCCCGGCACGCGGGGCGCGGTGCATTCGCCACCGCCAGCGATCGACGACGCGCCACGCGCGTCCCGCGGCGATGCGACGACGGGGCGCGCATCCCAGCGGATGCGCGCCCCGTCGGCCGTCAGGCCAGCGAGCCGTCTTCGCCGTGCGCGTCTAGCGCGAGAGCAGCGGTCGCGACACGACCTGCGGCGCGAGCGCGACCACCGCCGGCGCTCCACGCGCCTTGCGGGCGTCGTCACCGAGCTGTCCGTCGCCCGCGGCACCCCAGCAGAGCGGCTCGCCCGCCGTCGTCACCGCGCAGGTGTGCGCGGCCGCGGCGGTGATGGCCGCGAGCGGCGACGGTGCGCGCACCGGCGCCGGCGCGCCGCGACCGCGCGCGGTTCCGCGCCCGAGCTGGCCCGAGGCGTTCCGCCCCCAGCACCAGGCGTCGCCCGCGCTGCCGAGCGCACACGAGTGCGCGCCGCCGGCCGTCACGGCGACCGCCATCGCACCCGCCGGCAGCGCGGCCGGCGTCGGTACGGTGCTGTTCGCGCGCTGGTCGCGCGCACCCAGCTGCGCGTCGCGGTTCTCGCCCCAGCACAGCACCTGCCGCTCGGCGGTCGCGCCGCAGGTGTGCGCACGGCCCGCGGCCAGCGCGATGAAGCGCGCATCCCCCGCCACCGGCGCGGGCGTGCGGCGATCCCCGGTCGTGCCGTCGCCGAGCTGACCGCGGTCGTTGGCGCCCCAGCAGAAGGCGCGCCCATCGGCGGCCAGCGCGCAGGCGTGCGACGCACCTACCGTCACGCCACGCACGCTCCCGCCCACCATCCACTCGATGTCGCCCGCGGCGGAACGGGACTGGACGGCGCTGCCGTCGCCGAGCTGGCCGCGATCGTTCGCGCCCCAGCACGTCACGGTGCCCTTGCTCGTCAGTCCGCAGCTGGACGCGCCTCCCGCCTGCACGAGCACGTACCGCTCGCTGCCGACGAGGCGCACTGGTGCCGTCCGTCGCACGCGCGTGCCATCGCCGAGCTGACCGCTCGCGTCGTCGCCCCAGCAGTACGCGTCGCCGCCCGGCGTGACGGCGCACGTATGCGAGGCGCCGGCCGACACCTGCGCGAACTGGAGCTCCGCGGCCACGCGTGTGGGAACGGTGCGCGACGTGCCACTCGCGTCGCCCAGCTGCCCGCGGTCGTTGGCACCCCAGCAGTAGAGCAGGGCCCCGAAGGTGACCGCGCACGAGTGGCGCCCGCCCGCCGTCACGACGTCGCCGCTGCGGCCGATCGGAAACGCGCCGCTCGCGGGCGCGTCCGGCGTCGCGTCGACCTCCGGCGCTTCGACGGCCGCCGGCGCGGCCGCCGTCGCGCCGCGCGCAGCGGGCGCATCACCCAGCGCCACGGCCAGTCGCTCGCGATTGCCGTAACCCCCCGCGACGATTCCCAGGCCGGCGACGAGCGCGCCGACGCCGAAGAGCACTCGCCGGCTGCCCGCCCCGTGCACCGCGTGCGACTCCACCCAGTCCGGCTCCGCGACGTCCTCGTAGCGCACGGCGGCCGGCTCGGCGATCAGCTCGGGCGCCACCAGCGGCTCGCTGACGTCGAGGGCGAGCTGGCGCGTCGACGCATCGGCGAGCGCCTCGTGTGCGCCTAGGTCCACCGGCGCGCCGGCGACCGTGACCCGCCCGTCCGCACCGACGATGAGCGCGGCCGTGTCGGCCTCGCCGGTCTCGCGCGCGAGCTTCACCGTGCCGTCGTCGAGCGTCGCACCCACCGCCGCGCCCGCGCGCACGCGGCGCGGGAACCGTACGGTCGCCCCGGCGGGTTCCGTCGCGCGGCCCTGCGCGGGCTGCGTCGCGCGGTCGCGCTCCTGCTCGCGCCAGCGCTCCACGCGCGGGCGGAGCGTCGCCTGCCACTTGCCGTAGTCGGACGGGAGCACCGAGTGCGAGAGCTGCGCGAGCAGCCCCTCCGCTCCGGCCCAGCGCGCGGCGGGGCGCTTCTGCAGCATGCGCTCGACGAGGTACTGCAGGCGCGTCGGCACGCCCGGACGCAGCGCCTCGATGGGCGGTAGCTCCTCGTGCTTCTGCTTGTAGATGACGTTGTACAGCGACTCGCCGTCCCACGGGCGGCGGCCCGTGAGCATCTCCCACGCGACGAGGCCCAGGCTGTACAGGTCGGATCGACCGTCGAGCGTGCCGCCCTCGACCTGCTCGGGCGACATGTAGAACGGCGTGCCGAGCGCGGTGCCCGTCATCGTCATCGAGTCGTGCTCGTCGGAGCGCGCGATGCCGAAGTCCGAGAGCAGCGCGCGGCCCGACTCCTCGTCGAGGAAGATGTTCTCGGGCTTCACGTCGCGGTGCACGACGCCGCGCGCATGCGCGTACGCGAGTGCCTGCGCGACGTCGCGGAGGATCCGCTCGGCCCGATCGGGCGCCAGCGGGCCGTCGCGCTGGATGACGGCCTTCAGCGTGTTGCCCGGCACCATCTGCATCACGAGCGCGAGGCCGCCGCTGCGCAGCCGGCGGACGGCGAACACCGTGACGATGTTCGGATGCTGGAGCTGTGCGACCGTGCGCGCCTCGCGCGCGAGCCGCGCGACCGGGTCGTCGCCGGGCACCGCGGCGCGCGGATGCACGACCTTGATCGCCACCTCGCGCCCGAGGCTGCGATCCTGTGCGCGGTAGACCACCGCGCTGCCCCCGCGTCCGAGCTCGCCCAGCAGCTCGTACTCGTTGCTCAATTCGGCGACGTCCGCCGCGTCGCCGAAGGGTGCGCGCGCGGCGCGCAGCTGGTCCGCCATGCCGTCGATCCGGTGCTCGGTCTCCCGCCGCGCGGGCGGTCCCGGGGCGGTGGCGCGTGCGCGCAGGGACCGACCGCCGGTGCACTGGAGACGCGCGACCGGTGATCCACGGCACAAGCCGGCGACAAGATAGCCGGCGCCGGACCGACGTGCTCGTCAGGACGACGGGCGTGTTTCAGGCGGTGCTAGAAGGCGACGGAGACGCCCGCGACCGCGGCGGGGAGCGGGGCGCCCGTGCGGTCGGGGACCCAGGCGGCCGCGGTGCGCAGCTGGAGCCGCGGCCGCTCGCGCGAGTGCACCGCGGCGTAGTACGCCGCCTCGGCCGCGCCCGCGAGGGCGAGGACGCCGGCCGTCGCCAGTCCGGCCGTCCGGTACGGGTGCTCGACGCGCGGGATGTCGTTCGTGTACGGCGTGTTGGTGAGCGTGTCGAGGAACGTCACCCGCTCGATCGTGCGCCGCTCGAAGAGCGCGAGCGCGACGCCGCCGGCCGTCCCGGCGAGGACGGCGAGCCCCGGGATGGGTCGCCCCGTGTAGAACTGGCCGAACCCCGGCACGATCAGGCCGCGGCCGAGCGCTCCCCCGACGCTCCAGCGGGGCTGCCGCAGCGCTTCGACGGCGCGCAGCACCTGGGCGCGGTCCGGCCCCGCCGCCGGCGACGCGACGTAGGCCGCCAGGTCGCTCGCGGCCGCGGCGTCCTGTCCGAGCGCGAGGCGCGCGAGCCCGCGGTCGTACGTCGCCTCGGGCGCGCTCGGGACCCTGCGCAGCACCTCGTCGAACGCGGCGAGCGCCGCCTCGAAGCGGCGAGCCTCCAGCGCGTCGACGCCGCGCTGGAAGGTCGCCCGCACGGCCTCGTCGGCGGGATTGGCGGCGGACGCGGCGGCGCGCGAGAGTCGCGCGCGGACCTCGGCCACCTCGCGGCCGGACGGCGCGAGGACCA
>CBHYLO010000519.1:0-3735 GCA_966128675.1 uncultured bacterium
TGGTGGGCGGCCTCAACACCGCCGGCGGCCTCGTTCCGGTCTACGACACGCTGGGCTTCGCCGGCCGCAACCGCAACGACGAGTTCGCCGTCGTCCGCGCCGGCCTCAACTACAAGTTCGGCTCCTACTGAGAATCTCCCGGACGGGGGGGGCCCCCCCCCGCGCCCCCCCCCCCCCGCCGACTTCGGCGCGCGGCGGCGCGCGCCGCCCGCCCCGCGCAACGACGGCAAGCAGACGCCCTTCCGCGGGCATCCGGTGTTCGTCGCGCAGCACGCCACCGCGACCTGCTGCCGCGGATGCCTCGCGAAGTGGCACGGCATCGCGAAGGGCCACGCGCTCACGGACGCCGAGCAGGCGCACGCGGTGGCCGCGATCGCGCGATGGCTCGATGCGCAGGCGCCGTCGCCCGACGCCGACGCGTGACCGCGCCATGTTCCGCCTGACGCGCCCCGACGCGCGCGCGATCGCGGCGTTCGTCGCCGGGCAGCGGGACGCCGCGTTCACGCACGACGCGGTGGGCGCGACGCGCGACGGCGGCGCGCCCGCCGGCTACGCGGTCGACCACAACCGCGTGCGGCTCGGCAGCGGGCCGGCGACGTTCGCGCGCGCCCGCGACGCGCTGCACGCGTGGCGCATGCTGCGCCTCGGCTGGGCGTCGGTGCAGCCGGCCGACGCGCCGACCGCGCCCGGGACGACGGTGGCCGTGGTCGTGCGCCACTACGGCTTCTGGTCGCTCAACGCCTGCCGCATCGTCTACGCGCTGGACGAGGAGGCCGACGGCGTGCGCCGCGCGGGCTTCGCGTACGGGACGCTGCCCGCGCACGGCGCGGTGGGCGAGGAGCGCTTCACGGTCGAGTGGCACCGCGCGGACGACGCGGTGTGGTACGACCTGTACGCGTTCTCGCGCCCCGGCCACCCGCTGGCGCGGCTCGGCCGCCCGTTCGCGCGGGCGCTGCAGCGGCGCTTCGCACGGGCGTCGAAGCAGGCGATGCTCGACGCGACGGCGCGCTGACGCGCCGCTGCAGCGACCCGTTGCCGGCCGCGCGCCGCGGCGCCATCGTTGGCGCATGGCGACCCAGGCCGACGTCCGACGCATCGCGCTCGCGCTGCCCGACGCCGAGGAGTCCGACGACGACTTCGCGTTCGCCGTGCGGCGCGGCGCGCAGCGCAAGGGCTTCGCGTGGGTGTGGAAGGAGCGCGTGGTGCCCGGGAAGCCGCGGGTGCCCAACCACGCCGTGCTCGCGGTCCGCGTCGCCAGCGTCGCGCAGCGCGACCTCATGGTGGCGGCCGATCCCGTGCGGTTCTTCACGGAGCCGCACTACGCCGGGTTCCCGGCCGTCCTCGTGCGCCTCGACGCCGTGAGCGTCGCCGACCTCGAGGCGTTGCTCGCGGAGGGGTGGCGCTGCCAGGCCGGGACGACCGCCCGGCGCGCCCGGCGGCCGCGCTGAGCGGTCGCCGGGTGCGCGCCGCGCCGCGCGTCAGCGCCGCGCGTCAGCGCAGCGCGAGCCGCTTCCCCTCCACCCAGGCCGCGACCGCGTTCCCGAACTGCGGCGTCACGCGGTTGTGCCCCGCGCCCGTGGCCGCCCACGTCAGCCCGTACGGGCCGCCGGTGACGAGGCCCTGGTACGTCGTGTTGACCTTGGCGAAGTACTCCGTCTGCGCCTTCGCCTCGTGGAAGCAGTCGACGATCGCCTCGCGGCTCACGATGTCGCAGCCCGCGACGTTCACGAACGCCGTGAACCCCTCGTCGTCGCGCCACGAGTGGAAGAAGCGGTGGAACTCGACCTGCGCGAAGATGTTCTCGCCCGCGATGCCGAGGCTCCCGTACTCGGGGAAGGACTCGCCGCTGAGGCCCTGCACCTTGCCCGTGTCGAGGTACTTCCCCTCGAGCGCCATCAGGATCGTGCGCGCGCGGCTGTAGAGCACCAGCCGGAACTCCTTGTTGGGCAGCTCCAGGCGCGCGACGTACGGCGCGAACTGCGCCTTCACCTCGCCGTTCGGCTCCAGCAGCGCCGACTCCACCGTCTTCTTGCCCGCGAGCGCGGCGTGCACCGCGTTCGCCACCGGCGCCAGCGACGTCGGCGACAACGTGATCTTGGGGAAGACGATCGACGCGAACGGGTTGAGGGCGACGCTGATGCCGGTGTAGAGGCAGTTGTCGGTGTTCTGCCGCCGGTACCAGAGGCGCCCCCGCACCTCGTCGGTGGAGTACGGGTTCCACGCCTGGTCCATGCCGAGCGTCCTGATGCGGTGGTCGACGGTGACCTGCTGCGTGAAGCCGGGCGTCCGCAGCTCGCGCATCGTGCGCCGGTCCTCGGTGCGCCACACGAGCGGCGTGTGCACCGTCTTCTTCTGGATCTCCATCATGTACTCGACGCTCGCCACGAGCGACGACTGCTTGGCGCCCGACGCGTCGGCGGGCCACTGCATCCAGTCGAAGCCGAGGTCGAGCGCCGCGCGCAGGTGCGAGCGCAGCAGCGCGTCGCCCGCGTCGCCCGGCGGATAGGCGGCGCGCACGCTCCCGAAGCGCGGGACGGCGTAGCGCCGCATCTCGAAGTCGTCCGGGCGCAGGAAGACGCGGTTGTAGAAGTCGAGCAGCAGCGCGCGGCCGCCGAACGCCGTCATCGCCTGCTTCGACTGGTCGTTGATGATCTCGTCGAACAGGTAGCGCACCCAGAACTCCGGTGTGCCCTGCTCGATCGGGAGGTCCGCGACCGCGTGCGCGACGCCGCCGACCATGGCCGTCGGCTGCGCGCCCTGCCGCCCGATCGGGCGCATCAGCGCGTCGCCCCCGAGGGTGCGCAGCGGCTCGAGGTCGGCGTCGATGAACGCGCCGGCGCCGGCGAGGCCGCGCGCCTGCTGCAGCGCCTGCTGCGCCTGCTGGGCGGCGAGCGCCTGCTTCTCCTTCCAGGTGAGCGTCGGGCCGGCGCGCGGCGGTAGGCGCGTCGGCGCGCCGCCGCCGCTCGAGGGGTGAACGGGAGGGCCCGTCATGGCACAGGGGGCGGGAGGGAGCGTCGCTGCGGGTGCGCGACGCTAGGAGCGCCTCCCGGGGGTGTCAAGCGGCCTCGTGGCGAGCGCGCGCGGGCCGCGGACGCTGGGTCGTTCTCCCCATTCCCGGCCCGCGCCGGGCCGGCATCGTACGACGCACGACCACCGTCCACCGCGAGCGTCCCGATGCCGACCTACACGTATCCGCACACGATCGACAACGGCGCCGGCGAGCGCCTCACCTTCCTGCGCCGCGTGCCGGGCGTGCGCGGCGACCGCGTCGAGGGCGAGAACGTCGTCGCGCCGGGCGCCGGCCCGCCGATGCACGTGCACCACCTCCAGGAGGAGGCGCTCACGGTCGTCTCCGGGCGCATCGGCTACCAGCGGCTCGGGGAGCCCGAGGGCTTCGCCGGGCCGGGCGAGACGGTGACGTTCCGGGCGGGCGAGGTGCACCGCTTCTGGAACGCGGGCGACGTCGACCTCCACTGCACCGCCTACATCGAGCCCGCCGACAACTTCGAGTACTTCCTCGGCGCCATCTTCGACTCGGCGAAGCGCAGCGGCGGGCACGCGCCGCACCCGATGGACGCGGCGTTCCTGACGCGCCGCTACCGCAGCGAGTTCGCGATGCACGCGATCCCGGCGGCGGTGCAGCGGTTCGTGTTCCCGGTGCTCGTGGCGATCGGCACGGTGATGGGCCGCTTCGCGCGCTACGCGGACGCGCCGGCGCCCGTCGTGCGCTGACGG